>JAYUDQ010000562.1:0-10751 GCA_043739745.1 Acidimicrobiia bacterium
ACACCGGCCAGTCCGAGGATCACGTTCTCGATCTCTGCGGGGTAGACGTTCTCACCGCCCGAGATGATCATGTCCTTGATCCGGTCCTGGATCGTGACGAAGCCTTCGGCGTCCATGACCGCGACGTCGCCGGTGTGCAGCCAGCCGTCGACCAGCGTCTCGGCTGTCGCCTCCGGTCGGTTCCAGTAGCCGACCATGATGTGGGGCCCCCGTACGAGCACTTCGCCCGGCTCGCCAGGAGCGCAATCCCCGCCGTCCGGATCGACCACTCGCACGTCGGTGTGGAAGAACGCCTTGCCGGTCGATCCGGCCGTCACGATCGCGTACTCCGGCGACGTCAGGCACGCTGGACCGCAGGTCTCGGTCGAGCCGTACACCTGATGGATCTCGACGCCCAGCTCGACATAGGCCTCGATGAGGCTGACCGGTACCGGCGCCGCGCCGCTCATGACCCAACGGAGATCCTTGTGCTTGTGCTTCGCCGGGTCATGGATTTGGCGCATGAATCCGAGCATGGCGGGCACCATGAGCCCGGTGTTGACCCGTTCCGAGTCGATGATCTCCCACGCCCTCGCTGGATCGAACGTCCGCATGAGGATATGGGTGACCCCTTTGTATGTGCACGTAAGAACCGGCGTGAGTGCGCCGACGTGGAACATCGGCATCGGGTTGATGTACCGGTCGCCGAGGCGGAAGTCGGCGGTCGCTGCGATCGTGAGCACGGACCACAGCTGCGTGTCGTGCGAATGCATCACACCCTTCGGTAGGCCCGTGGTGCCCGACGTGTACATGATGTAGAGCAGGTCGGCGTCGAACGCCCCGATCGCCGGCTCGTCATGGCTGCGTCCGCTCACGACGGTCGTGTAGTCGAGGGCGAACGATGGACGGCCTTCCGCTGCGCCGACGTGCACCCAGGTCGTCACGTCGGTCGCGGCCCCGCGGGCATGTAGCTCGGTGACCTGTTCGGCGAACTCCTCGCCTGCGATCACGAGCGAGGCCCCGGCATCTTTGAGGATGAACTCGAGCTCGTCGGGCACGAGCCGCCAGTTGAGCGGTACGACGATGGCGCCCAGCTTGGCCAACGCGAAGAAGCTCTCGAGGAATTCGGTCGAGTTCATCATCAGGAGCGCCACGCGGTCGCCCTTGTGCACGCCCAGTTCGGTGAACGCGTGGGCGCAGCGGTTCGCCCGCTCGTTCAGCTCGCGGAAGGTGAAGCGGCGGTTTGTGCCGGTGTCGACGAGCGCTTCGGCGTCGGGCTGCAGGAACGCCCGCTTTGCGAGAAGAAGTCCGATGTTGTTCCCCATGCGGTGATCGTGCCACACGTCCTTGCTCTCGTTTCGGCGACGCGGTTGGTGGTCCCGGCGATACGAGGTCGACACGTTCCGTTCATCGAACGGAAAGGGGTCCGACATCTCTGTTCCGTACCTTGCCGTCCATGGTCAAACGTTTCGGGTTGCACATGAAGCAGGCCGAGTCGCGAAAGCTGTTCGCGGCTCTGCTCGGGGGCAAGCTGATCGGCATCGGGGCGGTGTTCCTCGCAGCCAAGTTCCTCATGTCGTACTTCGGAACCGAGGCGAGCGCGGCAACCGGCATCCATGCCGCAGCAGCCAAGGCTGACGATCTGATCAACCCGCTCAACACGCTCTGGGTGCTCGTCACCGCCTTCCTCGTGTTCTTCATGCAGGCGGGCTTCATGATGCTCGAGGCCGGCTTCGCCCGGACCCGGGAGACGGTGAACATCCTTGTCGAGTGCATCGTCGACACTGCGCTCTGCGGGATCCTGTTCTGGGCCTTCGGCTTCGCCTTCATGTTCGGTGACGGCAACAAGTTCATCGGCCACAAGTTCTTCTTCCTGCACGGCATCCCCTCCACCTATGGCACCTCCGGCGTTGCCTTCCTTGCGTTCTTCCTGTTCCAGTTCGCCTTCGCCGACACCTGTTCGACCATCACCTCCGGTGCCATGGTCGGTCGTACCGGCTTCGTCGGCGACCTGCTTTACAGCGTCGGTGTCAGCGGCTTCATCTATCCGATCTTCGGACACTGGGTCTGGGGACCGGGTGGCTGGCTCGGCACCATGCACACGCCGTTCCGTGACTTCGCCGGGTCGACCGTCGTCCACACCATCGGCGGGATGGTCGCACTCACCGGTGCCATAACGCTCGGGCCCCGCATCGGCCGCAGGTTCAAACGGGACGGCGGTTCGATGTTCGTCGGCCATGACATGACCATCGCTGCGGTCGGCGGCGTCATCCTCTGGTTCGGCTGGTACGGCTTCAACCCCGGCAGCACGCTGTCGGCGATGGACTTCGAGGGAATGGGCCGAGTTGCTGCCAACACCACCCTTGCGGCGTGCGCAGGCGCACTGGTGGCCCTGTTCGTCATGTATCCGCGCACTAAGACGTGGGACCCCGGCATCACCATCAACGGCTTTCTCGGCGGGCTGGTGGCGATCACGGCTCCCTGCTACTGGGTGTCGCCGTTCGGGGCCATCTGCATCGGTGGCCTCGCTGCGGTGGTGGTCGTCTACGGCGTCGATCTGATGGAGTGGCTGCGCATCGACGACCCGATCGGCGCTGTTGCGGTCCATGGTTTCTGCGGGATCTTCGGCACGTTGTCGCTCGGTCTCTTCGCCACGGGGAGCTACGGCCTACCGGCGCCGGGAGGTGCGGACAAGTCGGTCCTCGTGACGGGACTGTTCTACGGCGGCGGCTTCACCCAGCTCGGTTCGCAACTCATCGGCAGTGCCGTGATCACCGGCGTGACGCTCGTGGCCGGCTTCGCGCTCATGTACGCGGTGAAGGCGACGAAGACCCTCCGGGTGGCCGAGGAGATCGAGCTCGAGGGCTTGGACCTTCACGAGCACGGCGGTTTCGCCTACCACGAGGACTACCTGGCGAAGGGCTACTCGCCGTCGAGCTACACCGCAGGCACGCCGGTCACCGCCTCGAAGGAGTACGCCCCATGAAACTCGTCACCGCCGTCATCAAGCCCCACATGGTCCAGCCCGTCACCGACGCGCTGCATGCCATCGACGTCGAGGGCATCACCCTCACCGAGGTCCGTGGCCATGGTCGTCAACGGGGCCACACGGAGGTGTTCCGAGGCGCCGAGTACAAGGTCGACTTCCTCCCGAAGATGCGTATCGAGATCGTCACCGACGACGCCAACGCCGATCGGGTGGCCCAGACGATCATGGCTGCGGCCCGCTCCGGCAAGATCGGCGACGGCAAGATCTGGATCACCGCGGTCGACTCGATTCTTCGGATCCGAACCGGCGAGCTCGACCACGAGGCGCTGTGACGCGGTAGTCCAAAGCGTCAGCGGGCGATGGCGCGGTGTTCGATCCGGTTTCCGCGTGCGATCAACACGTCGTGGACCATGGCGGACGGGAACAGGCCGTGCTCGACGATTCCGGGGATGGCGGCGAGGGCCGCGCCTACGGCAATCAGGTCGGTGAGGTCGCCGTTCCAGTCGCCGATCATCCCGCCGTCGGGGCTCAGCTCTCCGTCACGGAGTCCGATCTCCGGGCACCGGCGCAGTGTCGAGGCGATGCCGTATGTCAGCAGCTCGACCGGGACGCGGCCGTGGAGCGCGTCCACCGTCTTGCTCGAATCGGCGATCACGACAAATCGGTCGGCGGCAGCAGCCACGACCTTCTCTCGGGTGTGGGCGCCGCCACCGCCCTTGACGAGCCAGCCGGTCGGGTCGATCTGATCGGCGCCGTCGATCGCGATGTCGAGGCGGTCGAGGGCCACGCCGTCGAACGGCTCGACCCGGAGCCCGTGGCGCAGTGCTGCGAGCTCGGTACGGGGTGATGTGGCGACGCATCGGATGTCAAGCCCCCGCCGGCCCAGGGCGGCGAGCAGGTAGGCGACCGTCGAACCCGTGCCGAGGCCGACGCTCATGCCCGCCTCCACCAGCAGGGCCGCCGCTTCTGCCGCGGCGCGCTTCTCGTCCTCGATTGCCGCCTTGGGGTGTTCGGTCATCGCGCCATCCTGGCGTTCCGGCCCGACGCCCGTCGATCTCGACACGTACGGACCGGCAACGTGACGCAGGACACGGCATCCGCGGGCGGAGTGTGCCAGAGTTCGGTCCGTCGAAACGACAGCGACGTCGTTCGGCATTTGGACATTCGGACACAGGGAGAAACGCCATGGCAGCCGGCTCGATCTTGGGAAATGCAGTGCAGCGGTTGGAGGATCCGACGCTCCTCACGGGTAGCGGGAAGTACCTCGACGACTTGGCCCCCACGGGGATGCTGCATGTCGCCTTCGTGCGCTCGACCATGGCGCACGCCGAAGTCACCGCCGTCGACGTCCATGCGGCCGAATCGATGCCCGGCGTTGTCGCCGTCTACCACGCACGCGGGAACGATCTCGGGCTCGCCGCACATCAGGGCTTCGCCATGATGCCGCCCCTGTTCAACCGGCCGGTGTTCGCTACCGACCGGGTTCGCTTCGTGGGTGACATCGTCGCCGCGGTCGTGGCCGAGACCAAGTCACAGGCCGTCGATGCCACCGAGCAGGTCGTCATCGACTATGAGCCGCTGAAGGTGCTCACGACGGCCTTCGACGGCCTCGCACCCGATGCGCCCCTGTTGTTCCCGGAGCACGGCTCGAACGTGTGCTTCGGCACCGAGCACGGCGCCGATGTGGACCCCTTCGAAGGGGCCGATGTCGTCGCCGAGGTCACCATGGTCAGCCAGCGTCTCGCCGCCGTGCCCATGGAAACCAACGGCGCGCTGGCCGTTCCTGGCGAGCCCGATGGTGGCCTGACCGTCTGGCTGTCGCACCAGGCGCCGCATGCCGCGCACGGCGAGCTGGCCGGTGCGCTGGGCATGACACCGGAGTCGGTCCGGGTGCTGTGCCCCTGGGTCGGCGGAGGCTTCGGGCCGAAGGCCGCCGTCTACGTCGAGTACATCGCCGTAGCTGCCGCCGCTCGGGCATTGGGCCGCCCGGTGAAGTGGGCCGAGACCCGCTCGGAAGACCTTGTCTCGCTGGTCCACGGCCGTGACTTCGTGATGACCGCGAAGCTCGGCGTCACCAAGGACGGCAAGATCACCGGGCTCGAGGGCGACGTGACTGCCTCTGCCGGCGCGTACCCGATGATCGGCGCCATCCTTCCCATGCTCACGCAGATGATGGCGGTCGGCGTGTACGACATCGACAAGGTGAAGTACGCAAGCCGGGTCGTGCTCACGAACACCACGCCAATCGGTGCCTACCGAGGCGCCGGGCGGCCAGAAGCGGCGCAGCTCATCGAGCGGGTCATCGACATCGCAGCCGACAAGATCGGCATGGATCCGGCCGAGATCCGCCGCCGGAACTACATCGCACCCGACAAGTTCCCGCTCACCACGAACACCGGCGCGGCCTACGACTCGGGCGAGTACGCGAAGACCCTCGACGCCGCCCTCGCAGCTTCGGGATACACCGAGCTGCGGGCCGAGCAGGAGCGCCGCCGTGCGGCCAAGGACCCCATCGCACTCGGCATCGGCATCGCCACCTATGTGGAGGTCACCGCGCCCGTGGGCCTGCACGTCGAGTACGGCGCGGTCGAGATCCACGACGACGGAACAGCCAGTGCATTTGCCGGCACGAGCGTCCACGGCCAGGGCCACCACACCGCGTTCGCCATGCTCGTCAGCGATGCCCTCGGCATCCCGATGGACAAGATCAAACTGGTCAACTCCGATACGGCTGCCGTGCCGCGCGGTTCTGGCACGTTGGGGTCGCGGTCGCTACAAACCGCCGGCAACGCCATCCACCTTGCATCGAAAGAAGTGCTCAGCAAGGCGCAGAAGATCGCTGCCCACCTCCTCGAGGCATCACCCGAGGACATCGTCGTCGGTGTCGGTGAACTGCATGTGGCCGGCACACCCACGAAGTCGGTTTCCTGGGGCGATCTGGCCATCGCCGCTCGCGATGCGGCAAAGCTGCCCGACGACGTCGAGGCCGGCCTTCTCAAGCACGAGCTCGACTTCGACGGGAAGAACTCCACATTCCCGTTCGGCACGCACGTGTCGGTGGTCGAGGTCGACACCGAGACGGGCAAGGTCACGATGAAGCGCCATGTCGCGGTCGACGACTGCGGCCGCATCCTGAACCCCATGCTGGTAGCGGGGCAGCAGCACGGTGGCATCGCCCAGGGTGCTGCGCAGGCACTCTTCGAGTGGGTGCGCTACGACGAGGACGGCAACCCGCTCACGTCAAACCTCATGGACTACACGATCCCCTCGGCTGCCGAGCTGTGCAGCTTCGAGACCTCGAACACCCAGACCGACAGCCCGCTCAACCCCTTGGGTGCAAAGGGAATTGGCGAGTCGGGCACGATCGGATCGACACCGGCGATCCAGAACGCGGTCGTCGATGCCCTCTCCCACCTCGGCATCATGCACATCGATATGCCGTGCACGCCCGAGCGGGTCTGGGCCGCACTCGAGAAGGTGCGCTGACGAAGGACACCGTCCGCCGACGGTGCGGCGTGTTCGTCGGGGCGGTGCTGCTCGCGCTCGTCGGTGTACCGAACACCGCGGACCAGGCGGGGGCGGCAACGGCGAAGAAGAAGAGCACGAGGACCACGGCCAAGCCCGTCGTGCAGGTGACGACCACGACCGTTCCGGCTGCTGTGGCTGCGCCGACACCCGGGGCGGCACCCGCACTGGCCCGGCCCGCGTTCGGCACCTGCGGGCAGGTGGGCACCGACGAAGGCGTGCAGTGCGCGCTCGTGCCGGTCCCGCTCGACCCCGCCAATCCGGGTGGTGAGGTCATCAGTGTGTTCGTCTCCCGGCGGCTCGCCGGGGATCAAGCAGGCCGCATCGGCACCCTGTTCATCAACCCTGGAGGTCCGGGCGGGCCGACGCTCGACCTCGTTCGCAGTGCCAGGACGTTCCTCACCCCTGAGGTGCTCAGCCGCTTCGACATCGTCGGCGTCGACCCCCGCGGCACCGAACGCAGCGCGCCGCTCGGCTGCTCGATCTTCGCCGTGGCCCGCGCGGACCTCGCCACCCCGGCCGACAATTCGGCACTTGCGCGCCAGAAGGCCAGCTACGTCAACCTCGGCAAGGCGTGCGCCGCGACCGATGGCAACCGTCTCGCGTTCATGGACACGACCACAGCGGCACGTGACATCGACGCCGTGCGGGCGGCACTCGGCGAGGAAAGGATCTCGTTCCTGGGCATGTCCTACGGCACGTACCTGGGCGCGGTGTACGAGTCGCTGTTTCCGCAGCGGGTGCGGTCCGTGGTCCTCGACAGCGCCATCGATCCGACCCGCTTCGGCACGAACCAACTCCTCGACCCACTCGCGCAGAGCGAGATCTCGCTCGACGCGTTCCTGACGGCGTGCGCAACCGGCACGCTCAACCCCTGCCGTTTCAACGATGGGACCGACCTCAAGGCGAAGTACAGCGCGCTGCGGGAGAAGTACCTCGGAACCGGCTCGGGCCGTGACCGCACAGAGGCCGCCCTCGATACCACCATCAACTCGCTCATCGGCTATCCCCGCAACGGCTGGCCCATCCTCGGCCGGGCGCTACAGGAGTTGGCCGACGGGCGCACACCGAACTTCGCCGCGACCTCGGCCGACAACCTCTCGGTCGACAGCTCGGAGCGCATCGTTCCGGTCGACTCGCTCTCGGTAGCGACGAACATCGCGATCAGCTGCCGCGATGGGATCCTGCCCCGTGATGCAGTCGCGTATCAGGTCGTCGTCGACAACGTGTACGGCGTTGCTCCGCGCTTCTCCGGAATCCGATTCAACGAGGGGATCGCGACCACATGCGTGTCATGGCCCGCGTCGACCGCGGTGCTGACGCCGATGCGGGCAGGTTTGGCGTCGACACTGGTCATCGCCAACACCTTCGATCCGACCACGCCGATCGTGTGGTCCCGGGGGTTGGCTGCGCAGCTCGGCGCGCCGCTGCTGATCCGCAACGGCGGCGGGCACGTCGCCATCAACAAGTCAGTGTGCGTGCAGTCGGCTGTCGCCCGCTTCCTCATCGACGGTATAGCGCCGACATCCGGCACGGTCTGCTCGCCGGACCTCGCCAACCCGAGCTGACCCCTTGCCGACCTGTCGCTCTCTCGAGGAACGCGAGCAAGTGCGAAGACGTTCGTCTTGGCCATCGGGTGAACTCCTGATATGCACGCCAGGCCGGTGACAGAATCGCGGTGAACATGATTCGCTTCGGACGTCAGATCGCGGGCTCACTCACCGAGGCCAGCGCGCGTGAGTGGCTCGTCACCGACGGTCTCGGCGGCTTTGCGATGGGCACGGTTTCGGGTCTGCAGACCCGTCGATATCACGGTCTGCTGATCACTGCGACCGCACCGCCGGGCGGGCGGGTGCTCGGGCTGTCGTCGCTCGACCCGGTGCTGGTAGTCGGCGATCGGCGGGTTGCGCTGGCGACACATGAATGGGCAGACGGCACCATCGCACCGGGTGGGAACGTGCTGCTCGACGAGTTCGCGATCGAGGACGGCGTGCCACGCTGGCGATGGTCGGTCGGCTCGGTGGTGGTCGAGGCCGAGTTGGCCATGGCCCACGGGCGCTCGGTGGTGGGCGTGCAGTACCGGTTGTTGAGCAGTGGCGGTGCGGCCTCGGTGGGGTTGGAGGTCGAGGCGCTGTGCACGCGACGGGATGTGCACGGCGAGCGGAGCGCCTGGGGCGAGCCGGCTGTAGCTGCGACTGCGGACGGCTTCGCGTTCGAGGGCGCGTACCGAGTGCGTGGGCCCGGCTTTGTGGCTGCAGGTGCGTGGTACCGAGGGCTCCGCCATCGCGAGGAGGCGGCCCGGGGGCTGAACGCGACGGAGGACGTGTGGTTCGCAGGGAGGTTCACCGCGTCGCTCGCCACCGGTGACGTGGTTGGGATCGAGGCCTGGTGCGGCAATCTGGACGTCCCGCCTCCACCGGCTGGTTCGATCATTGCGGCCGCCCGTTCGCGGGCTTCGGCGGTTGCTGGTGCCGCGGGCGCGCCTTCCGGGTCGGTTGACGCAGTCCTCGCTCACGCCGCCGATCAGCTCGTCGTCACGGGCTCCAACGGGCCGACCGTGGTGGCCGGCTACCCGTGGTTCGGCGACTGGTCGCGCGACACGATGACATCGTATGAGGGCTTACTTCTCGAGACTGGGCGCGCCGATGAGGGCCGGGCGCTCCTGCTGGCGGCAGGTGCGTCGGTGTCGGATGGCATGCTCGCCAACACGGCCGATGCCGGCGGCACGGAGTACAACACCGTCGACGGTGCCCTGTGGTTCCTGCACGCGGTCGGCCGGCACGTCGAGAGGGCCGGGGACACCGACCTCGGGGTTGCGCTGCTCCCCGCCATCCGTTCGATCGTCGACCATCACGTCAGCGGCACACGCTTCGGCATCCGCGTCGATGCGGACGGTCTACTGACCCAGGGAGCAGACGGGTGGGCGCTCACATGGATGGACGCCCGTGTCGATGGCCGCCCGATCACGCCGCGGCAGGGCAAGGCGGTCGAGGTGAACGCGTTGTGGCTGCGAGGGTTGCGGGTGGCTTCTCGGATGGCCGTGCTTGCTGGGTCAGGCGGGTCGGTGTTCGACGCGCTCGCCACCCGCACCGCGAGCGCCTTTGCGGCCCGCTTCGTGCGGTCCGATGGCCGCGGCCTGTTCGACGTGGTCGACGGACCGCAAGGCGATGATGCCTCGATCCGGCCGAACCAGCTGCTCGCCGTGTCGCTGCCCGAAGCCGCGGTGCCGTCGGCACTCCAGGTCGTGCTCGACGCGGTGGAACCACTCGTCACCTCGATCGGGCTGCGCTCGCTCGACCCGGCTGACCCGCGCTACAGGGGACGGCACCGCGGCGGCGTGCTCGCTCGGGACGAGGCCTACCATCAGGGCACGGTCTGGCCCTGGCTGATAGGGCCATACGTCGATGCTGCGGTGCGGGCCGGACGGGCCGATCCGTCGATGCTCGACGGACTCGTGGCCCACCTCGGCGAGTGGGGAATCGGCTCGGTCTCCGAAACCGCTGACGGCGATGCGCCACATGACGCCACAGGCTGTCCTTTCCAGGCGTGGTCGGTGGCGGAGCTGCTACGGGCCCGGCGCCTGCTTGGCGCGCTGTAGCAAGTCCGCGACGGCGAGAACGTCCGTGACGGGCAGAATGGTTCCGATTCGGGACACGGGCTTTGGCCGTTGGGACACGTTCCAGAGGGCCGTATTGTTGACCCGAACGGCACGAACGTGACCCAAACTCCTGCGTCCGCGAGGTCCCACCGTCAAGTCCGGATCATGGCGGACGCAACCCGCTGCGGACCAGCAACCGGAACCGTCCGACGTCGGCGGGTAACTGTTCACTTGGTCAGGCGGCGGTGGGCGTCCAGGGTTGGCCGGTGAAGAGGTCGGTGAGGGCGGTGATGGCGGGGATGTTGTTCTTGCGGGTGGTGGAGAGGTAGCTGCGAACGTGGGCGTGGCGTTGGGCGCCTTCGATGGTGCGGAAGCATCCCGAGATCTTGCGGTGGAGCTTCCCGGGCCTGAGATCGCGCTCGGCCTGGTTGTTCGTCATGGGCGTCGCGAGGTCGTTCATGAACCGCAGGATCGGGCGCTTGTGTGTCGCGAACGCGGTCGCGAGGTTGAACGACTTGCGTTGGTAGTAGCCGCGCTTGCGTCCCGGTCCTGGTTCGGGGTTCGCCGTGATCGCGTCGGCGACGAGCTCGTCGTAGCGGGCACCGAAGGCCCGCACCAGCAACGGGGCAAGGCGGCGATGTCCGGCGAGGCGGGCGTCAT
>JAYUDQ010000563.1:0-4312 GCA_043739745.1 Acidimicrobiia bacterium
GCCGGCGTCCGCGACGTCATCTCTCCGTCGGCCCCGGACGAAGCCATCATCGACGCACTCGAGCGCGGCTTCGACCACGCATCCCGCTGGAGGGCCACATCCGGCAATGGCGGCTCCGGCGCTCCGGAGAAGAAGAAGCAGAAGCGCATCATCACCGTGCTCTCGCCGAAGGGCGGCGTCGGCAAGACGTTCTGCACCACGAACATCGCGATGGCGCTCAACCTCCAAGAGCCCGGGAAGGTCGCAGTGATTGACCTCGACCTCCAGTTCGGCGACGTCGCCGGTGCCATGCACCTCAGCCCCGAGCACACCGTCGCCGACGCAGCCCGCGGGATGATGAACACGGAGATGAACGCCACCAACTCGATGGTGAAGGTCTTCCTGACCGCCCACGAATCCGGCATCTACGTCATGTGCAGTCCGGAAGACCCGGCCGAAGCGGACGAGATCACCTACGAGCAGTCGATCCACATCACGAAGGCGCTCTCGGGCAGCTTCGACTACGTCGTCGTCGACACCTGTGCCGGCCTCGACCCGCACGCACTCTCGATCGCCGAGATCTCGACGGACCTCGTCTTCGTGTGCTCGGTCGACGTGTCAAGCGTCCGCAGCCTGCGGCGCGAGCTCGACTCGCTCGACCGGCTCGGCATGACGCACCAGACACGCCACCTCATCATCAACCGCTTCGATGCCCCCGGCGGCGCACGGCCCGAAGATGTCGAGGTTGCCGTTGGCCTTCAGTCGTCGGTGATGATCCCGGCCGATCGCAATGTGCTGGCTGCTGCGAACCAAGGAATCCCGATCACCATCGCCGATCCCAAGTCAGCCATCGCCAGGAAGTTCATGGGCTTCTCCGAGATAGTGGCCGAAGTCGAACAGACCGTCGCAGGCGGGACCAAACCGAAGGCGCCATTCTGGCGGAGGGCACGATGAAACTCGGACAGCGTCTCAAGGCGCAAGGAAGCAATGACGGCCCGGAGCAGGAGGCCGACGCGCCGGCCGCGGAAGAGCCGAGTTGGAAGCTCGCCGCGGCCATGCCGGCCCCTGCCGCAGCGGCAGTGGCCAGCGCGCCTCGACTCGTTGCCAACAAGCGCGAAGACTCCGAGAAGCAGGCATCAGCCGATCCGATGCAGGCATTGAAGGAGCGGCTCCACGAGCAGCTGATGGAGAAGCTGGGCGGCAAGCTCTTCGAGAACAACTCTTCCGAGAAAGAGATGCGAGCCACGGTGGTCGACATGATCACCCAACTCCTCGGCACCGAAGCCGTTCCGCTCTCCGTGGACGAGCGCCACAACATCGTGTCCGAGATCACCGACGACGTGCTCGGCCACGGACCGATCGACCGCTACCTCAAGGACCCCACGGTGTCCGAGGTGATGGTGATGGGGATCACACCGATCTACGTCGAGCGCAATGGCAAGCTGATCCGGACGAAGGATCGATTCTTCTCCCAGGAGCAGCTGCGCCGGGTCATCGAGCGCATCGTCGCCAACGTCGGGCGCCGCATCGACGAGTCGTCGCCCATGGTCGACGCCCGGCTCGCCGACGGATCGCGCGTCAACGCGGTCATCCCCCCCCTCGCCGTCGACGGCGCAGCGCTGACGATCCGGAAGTTCTCACGTGACCCGCTGCAGATCCACCATCTGATCGAGAAGGGGTCGATCACCGCGGAAGCGGCGCAGCTGTTGGCCGCGTGCGTGGCGGGCCACCTCAACATCCTGGTTTCGGGCGGCACCGGCACGGGGAAGACGACGATGCTCAACATCCTCTCGAGCTTCATCCCGAGCGACGAGCGCATCGTGACCATCGAGGACGCGGTCGAGCTCCAGCTCCGGCAGCCCCACGTGGTGCGCCTCGAAACCCGTCCGGCAAACATCGAGGGCAAGGGCGCCGTCACCATTCGCGACCTCGTCAAGAACTCGCTGCGAATGCGGCCCGACCGGGTCGTCATCGGCGAGTGCCGAGGCGGCGAAGCGCTCGACATGCTCCAGGCCATGAACACCGGACACGACGGATCGCTCTCGACCATCCACGCAAACACGCCCCGAGACGGACTCGCCCGCCTCGAGACACTCGTGCTCATGGCCGGCTTCGACCTCCCGTCGGTGGCCATCCGCCAGCAGATCGCATCCGCCGTCGATGTCTTCGTGCAGATCTCCCGGTTCCGTGACGGCAGCCGTCGCGTCGTGAGCATCACCGAGGTCGAGGGCATGGAAGGGCAGACGATCACGCTCTCGGACATCTTCGCCTTCGACCACTCGGCGGGCGTCGATGCGACCGGCAGACACCTCGGGAAGATCAAGCCGACGGGCATCCGTCCGAAGTTCAGCGAGAAGCTCGCCGACCACGGCATTGCGCTCCCCGCCGACATCTTCGGGGTCGTGGACGTCATGGCACTCGGAAGGAAGTGACGTGCGAAGGACCGCTGCTGGGACATCTGCGCACCACGCCCCCGGCCGTCTGAGCGTGCGCCGCACCGCGAATCGCGTCCGCGTCGCAACCCACGTACTGCTCGGGCTGAGCCTGCTCCTGCTGGCCGCGGTCCCGCAGGCCGTGTCCTATGCGACTGCGGTGGGGCGTCCGGCGGCGCGCCTCGATGTCATCGCAGTGTTCGACACCTCGGGACGCCTCTATGGCGCGTCCATGGACTCCGCCCGCCGTGCCGCATCGACCTACATCCGATCGCTCCCGGCGACGGCACGCATCGGCGTTGTCAACTACGGCCAGTTCCCGACCGTGATCCGCGACCTCTCGAAGGACAAGGACGGTGCGATCGCATCCATCGCAGGGATGAAGAACGAGGGCGACCGGCCGCCCATGTATGACGGCATCAGCCTCGCCGCCGATCAGTTCGACCTGCTGACGGCAACGAAACGCCAGATCCTTCTGATCAGCGACGGGTTCGACGACGGCAGCGCCACATTGCCGATATCGCTCGAGCCGATCCTTCGGCAGCGCAACATCCGCATCGATGTGGTCAAGCTCGAGACTCTCGAGGCGAACGTCCCGGCGCTGGATGCGCTGGCCACTGCGTCGGGTGGCACGGCGATCCGGTCGGTCGACTTCGTCGCCCTCCGCTCGCTCGCGGGCCGGACCATCGAATGGGCGACGCCGCCTGCACCGTTGGTCGCAGCGACGCCAACCGTGAGCGAGAAGCTGTTCAGCTCGAAGATCGCGCTGATTGCTGGCCTTGGCGCGGTGTTC
Organism: Acidimicrobiia bacterium; assembly: GCA_043739745.1. Lineage (GTDB taxonomy): Bacteria > Actinomycetota > Acidimicrobiia > Acidimicrobiales > JANYDT01 > JAYUDQ01. Next base: position 3,205 of record JAYUDQ010000563.1, read on the forward strand.
GCCGCTCTGCTCGTCGTCGGCCTCTCCCTCAGTGCGCCGAAGGCCAAGAAGGTCCGGCTCAGCTCGAAACCGGAACCAGCAAAGAAGTCCGCCACGCCTGTTGCGGGGATCGCCCAGATGCTATCGAGCGCCGCCGATCATGTGCTCGAGAAGCAGGGCAAGACCCGCGGGCTGAACGCCGCGCTGGAGCGAGCCGGGCTCAACATCCGGCCGGGTGAGTTCATGGTCGTCGCCGCCGCCGCGAGCCTGATGGGCGCAGCAATCGGCTACGTCACCATCGGCGGGATACTCGGTGCGCTCGGACTCGGCGCGTTCATCGCCGTTTTCGGTGCGCGGTTCTTCGTGGTGCGCAAGGGCAAGAAGCGCTCGGCCGCCTTCGGCGATCAGCTCAGCGACACCCTCCAGCTGCTGGCCAGCAGCCTCCGCGCCGGTCAGGGCCTCATGCAGGCGATCGACTCGGTCGCGAAGGAAGGCGAGGCACCGGCGAGCGACGAGTTCCGCCGCGTCGTGGTCGAGGCCCGACTCGGTCGCGACCTGATCGACTCGCTGAAGGCCATGTCCGACCGCGTCCGCTGCGAGGACTTCAACTGGGTCATCCCAGCCATCGAGATCAACCGTGAGGTGGGCGGCGACTTGGCCGAGGTGCTCGACACGGTGTCCTCCACGATCCGCGACCGGGCCGACATCCGACGCCAGGTGAAGACCCTCTCAGCCGAAGGTCGTCTGTCCGCATACGTTCTGCTCGGTCTCCCGATCGCCATCGCGTTCATGGTGCGGGGCTCGAACCCCGAGTACATCGGCGAACTCGAGCACGGCCTCGGGCTGTACGTCGCCGGCGGAGGAGTCGCCCTCATGGTCATCGGCGGCTTCTGGCTCTTCAGCCTCTGCAAGATCGAGTTCTAGTGCTACCGGATTTCATGCGAATGGGTCGGAGAATGACATGTTGATCATCGGTGCCGTCGCCATGATGGCTGCCATCCCGATCCTGGCGTGGACATTCCTGTCCGGCGGCGGTAAGAGCCAGGTGAAGGCCGCCGAGCTGATGGGTGGCCGCGGTGGTGGCACCCCCAACGCGCTCGACTTCCGCGCCCAGGTGCTCAATCGCTCA
>JAYUDQ010000564.1:0-1515 GCA_043739745.1 Acidimicrobiia bacterium
TCGGCGCGGAAGTCGCCGAGCAGTTGATCGCCGAAGGGGTCCGCTGCCTCGTCCCGGCCGAGCTCGCTATCGGAGGCAGGACGGCCGCGAACGCGCTCGTCGCCACGATGCTCGGCGAACCGGCGGAAGCATTCGACGCCCGTCGCCCTTTGGCTCTCGAAGTCGTCGGGCACCGTGTCCTGACCGACGTTCTGGCGCGGTGCAATCAGGCCGACGATCCCGTCGAGCTACTGGCGGACATCGGCGGTCTCGAGATCGCAGCGATGGTCGGGTTCCTGCTGGGCGCAGCCGAGCACCGAGTGCCGGTCGTACTCGACGGGCCGGTCGCACTAAGTGCTGCACTCGTCACCGTCGAGCTCTGCCCGTCGGTGCGCAGCGTGCTCGTCGTCGGGCATGACAGCGACGACCCGGCGGTCAAACTCGTGCTCGACCGACTCCGGCTCGAACCGATCCTGGACGTCGATGTCTTCATGGGCGACGGCACCGGCGCCGTCCTCGCCCTCCCGATGCTGCTGGCCGCAGCAACTGCGATGCGGGAGATGGCGACGTTCGAGTCGGCAGGGATCACCCCGATCTTCGGCTGACCCTTCAGGCCGGATTCTGGTCAAGGAAACGCAATCGGATGCCGATGGTCTTCCGTGGCCGGTCACTCCATCGACGGCGCGACCAAGACCATCGTCCGCAGCGCATCGGCGACCTCGCGAGGGGTGCGTATCGGCTTGCCATGTGCGTCGGTCGAACCGGCTCGTAGCTCGGCTTCGCACAGCACCGTTTCGCCCCGCATCGCGCGCTGCACCCAACGACTGGTAGCACCTCCGACCTCCGTGAGCCACGTCTCGACGATCACCTCATCGCCCGCCACAGCCGCCACCCGGAACCGTACATGGAGCTCGGTGACGACGACCTGCCAGCCCTTCGACGCCATGGACTGCAGCGACATGCCGGCTGCTTCGAGCGCTTCTCCCCGACCCGCCTCGAACCAAGCGACGTACACCGCATGGTTGACGTGGTTGTACGGATCGAGCTCACCGAACCGGACCCGAAAAGACGTGCGATGAACCATAGGACCGACCGTACCAACCTCACCCGCAGCCGTCGGCTCCAACGTCCGACGCCGATCGGCCGGTTGGGCGTGGGTTTCGCAGTCGCCGCCGCCACGATGGCGGTCATGGTCCCGGTCTCGGATGCCAGGACCCGCCGCCAAGTCCGGGTCGTGAAGCGATTTGCCACGGCCGTCGAGGTGGCGCTGCCAAGAGATTCCACCACGGCTACTCCTTCGGTGTCCGTGACCGAGGCACCTTTGCGTCTGCCCGCCCCGGCCGCTTCCGCAACTGCCGCCAGCACGATTCCCGACCGGACCGCCGCGCCTTTGGCACCGGTGAGCCCGAAGGCGGTGCCGACGGATACGGCACCGACCACCACCGCACCGGCGACCACGGCACCGAATGCAGGCACGACCCTCGGTGGCTGCCCGGTCTTCCCGGCGGACAACCCCTGGAACCAGGACGTGCGCTC
>JAYUDQ010000565.1:0-25443 GCA_043739745.1 Acidimicrobiia bacterium
GGTCTCCAGCCATCTGCCACGACCGAGGAGATCGAGGCTGCGGCCCGCCAGTACATCCGCAAGGTCAGCGGAGTGCAGGGGACCTCGTCCGCGACCGCCACGGCCTTCGAACGCGCCGTGAAGACCGTCGCGATGGCGACGACGGCGCTGCTCGCCGAGCTCCCGCTCCGCCAGCAGCCACCGACCACGATCCCGCCGCTCCGTCGCCCTGAGGTGCGGGCCCGTATCGAGGCCAGGGCGGGCCGGACCTGAGTGACCAAGGCAGTTGCCGCTCAGCAGTCGATCGCGGCTCGCATCGCTCCGCACAGTTCGCCGAGCCGGCCAACACCCAGCATTCCCAGGCGTCGCGTGAGCATCGCCTTCGGGAAGGTCAGCACATTGTCGAACGACGCCGCGCACTCGAACCGCAGCCCTTCGGCCGTCGACAGCGAAATCTCACTACGAATACCGCGGACCGAACGCGTCACCGGCGCTACGAGGACGGCGTCCAGCACGGGAATGGCTTCATCCCGGCTCAGGACGAGGAATGGCCGACCCTTCTGATCCGGCGCCTCGCCCCACCAGAGCTCGCCGCGACGGGGATCACTCACCAGGGTTCTTCGGCGATCGCCGCGAGTGCGGCCGCGGTCGCACTCCGCAAGAGGTCCTCGTCCTGCGGTGTGCTCCGGTAGGAATCGGCGATCGATCGCCCAATCGCGGCCCGTTCGGACTGGTCGAGCCAAAGCTCGAGCGCGCGGCGAATCGCTTCGGCCCGACTATCGGCGAAACCCCGCGCCACCCCGTCGTCGAGCGCGTCCGCAAGCGAATTCGGTAGTCGTACTGCTATCTGAACCGACATGCAAAAAGCATACCAGTGGTCACTCGATGCCGAACAGGTAGGGATACAGCGGCTGCCCCCCGTGGTGCACCTCGGCCGTGACGCCCGGGCGATGGTCGGCCAGCCATTCCGTGATCGTGCGGGTGGACGCGGCCGACGAGCCCTCGCCCTCGATGACGGTGACGATCTCGTGATCGTCGGTGACGAGCTTGGCCAGGAGTGCAGTTGCGGCCTCGGCCAGACCGGACGCCACCACCACGATGCCACCGTCCCGGGTGAGCCCGAGATGGTCGCCCTCGCCGATCGGGCCGGCCTCACACGTCGACTCCCGCACCGCAACGGTGATCTCCCCGCCCACGACCGATGCCGCGGCGACACGCATCGCCGTCACGTTTGCGTCTGCCGACCCCTCCGGGTCGTACTGCATGGCCGCGGCAAGGCCCTCGGTGATGCCGCGCGTGCCGACGACCCGGACACGCTTGGCGGTGAGGGGCGCGACCTGTTCAGCCACGGCGATGATGTTCTTGTTGTTCGGGAGGATGACGACGCTGTCGGCCGGGGCTGATTCGACCGCTTCAAGGAGCTGCGCGGTCGACGGGTTCATCGACTGCCCGCCCGTGACGACGCGCTGCACACCGAGGGACAGGAACAGCCGGCGGATGCCCTCGCCTGTCGAGACGGCGACGATGGCCGTCGTGCACGGCTCGTTGACATGCGGCGGCTCGGCCACGACGGACTCGCCTGTCGCTTCGCGCACCCAGCGCTCTTCTTCGATCTGTTCGAGGAGGTCGGTGACCCGGATCGAGCGGGGACGGCCGATGTCGACGGCGGCCTCGATCGAGGCGCCGATGTCGTCGGTGTGGATGTGACAGTTCCAGATGCCGTCGCCGCCCACCACGACGATCGAATCGCCGAGGGTGGCCCACACGTCCTTGAAGCCGGGGATCGAGCCATCCGGCGCCTCAAGGAAGTACATCACCTCGTACCGCAGATCGGCCACGTTGCCCGAGTCCGCGTCCGAAGACCGGTTGCCATGGGACCCGGCGGCGACCGACTGGGTGGTCTCCCCCGGTGCATCGACGACCGGCACCGAACGGCCATCGGTCAGGGCCAGCGCAGCATCCAGAAGCAGAAGGAACCCTGCGCCGCCCGCATCCACGACGCCCGCCGCCTTCAGCACGGGCAGCAGATTGGGTGTGTCGGCCAGAGCCTCGGCACCCTTGGTGCGCGCCGCGGCGAGCACGTCGAGCAGCGATCCACCCCGCTGCGCCGCGTCCGCCGCACCTTCCGCAGCCGACCGCACGACGGTGAGGATCGTGCCTTCGATCGGCTTCATCACCGCTCCGTATGCGGCCGTCGATGCCGCGGTGAGCGCGCCCGCGAAGTCTGTCGGACCGGCCTCCGGCAGCGACCGGAGAACACCGGCAAGGCCGCGCAGGATCTGACTGAGGATCACGCCGGAGTTGCCACGCGCCCCCATGAGCGAGCCGTGGCTGATGGCCTGACAGACGATTGCCATGTCGGCGTCCGAGGCCGAGGCGAATCCGGACTTGGCGGAGCTCTGGTCGATCTCGGTGAGGACCGACTCGAGCGTGAGCGCCATGTTCGTGCCGGTGTCACCATCCGGCACGGGATACACGTTCAGCCGATTGATGGCACCCTGATTGGCCCGCAGCGCGTCACGGAATCCGGTGACCAGGCTGACGAGGTCGGCGGCGTCGAACGCGGTGAGCACGGGGTCGGCGAGACTCGACATGAGGCAGCGATGCTATCGGCTAACCTCTCCCGGTTCCGAGCGGTCGCCTAGGCGGGTCGCCATAAAACCAGTGGCCATCACCATGGCCCGCAACGCGTGAGGTCTGCATAACCATGGCATCGGTCTGTGAAATCTGCGACAAGAAGCCGTCGTTCGGCATGAGCGTCTCGCACAGCCACATTCGTACGAAGCGCCGCTGGAACCCGAACATCCAGCGTGTCCGTGCCCTCGTGAACGGCTCGCCGAAGCGGGTCAATGTGTGCACCGGGTGCCTGCGCGCCGGCAAGATCGTCAAAGCCGTCTGACCTGATCCCTCCGACCGGCGGTCGGACCGGCGCTCGCCGCCGTGCCCAGCCCGCTTGTCCTGCGCATCAACTCGCCCGTGTGCCTCGGCATGCGGGCGTTTTCGCGTCCACGCGGCGGGAGCGGTGACCGATGTCTCATCACTGAAAGCGATTGCATAGGTCGAATCGACCATTCGAATTGATAACCACCGAAGATTTCCGCCAGACTTCACGAACCGGACCCTCCGGTTAACCTGCTCCTGTCGCGCCGCGCGACGGTCTTTCGAGGAGGCAGCATTCGATGCAGGGCGTCGTGAAGTCCTATGACCCGGCCAATCGCCAGGGCGTGATCCTCCGCGACAACCCGGAGCGCAATGAGTACGACCTCGCCGAGGACGCACTCGTGGGTTCCATCTTTCGCATGCTGCGTCAAGGCCAGCGCGTCGTGTTCGACGTGAACGGAGACGGTCTTGCGACCACGATCCGCATCGGCTCCGAAGTCGACATGGGGACCCCCGGCTTCGCGCCACGAGTGCCCTGAAAGCCCTCATGGTTCGACCACGCATCAAGGAGTGCAAATGACGACGACCACCGCCCACGCCCCGACGCGCAACAAGAAGCTCCTCGACTGGGTCGCGGAGATTGCCGCGCTGACGCAGCCGGCACGGATCGAATGGTGCGACGGCACGGCCGAGGAGTACGAGCGGCTGTGCCAACTGCTCGTCGACAACGGCACCTTCACCAAGCTCGACGAGGCCAAGCGGCCCAACAGCTACTGGGCCACGAGCGACCCCGCCGACGTCGCCCGAGTCGAGGACCGGACCTTCATCTGCTCGCAGTCCGAGGCGGACGCCGGTTCGACCAACAACTGGCGTGACCCGGCCGAGATGCGCGCCATGCTCGGCGGACTGTTCACCGGATCGATGGCCGGCCGCACGATGTATGTCGTGCCGTTCTCGATGGGCCCGCTCGGCTCGCCGATCGCGCACATCGGCGTCGAGCTCACCGACTCGCCCTACGTGGCCGTCAGCATGCGGATCATGACCCGCATGGGCCAGAAGGTGCTCGACGTGCTCGGCGACGGCGAGTTCGTGCCCTGCGTCCACTCCGTCGGCGCCCCCCTCGCGGACGGGGAGGCGGACGTCCCGTGGCCGTGCAACGGCGACAACAAGTACATCGTCCACTACCCCGAGACTCGCGAGATCTGGTCGTTCGGCTCCGGCTACGGCGGCAACGCGCTGCTCGGCAAGAAGTGCTTCGCCTTGCGCATCGCCAGCGTCATGGCGCGTGACGACAACTGGATGGCCGAGCACATGCTCATCCTCGGCATCACGCCACCGAACGGCCCGAAGACCTACATCGCGGCCGGTTTCCCGAGCGCCTGCGGAAAGACGAACCTCGCCATGCTCGTGCCGACCATTCCGGGCTGGAAGGTCGAAACGGTCGGTGACGACATCTGTTGGATGAAGTTCGGCGCCGACGGCCGCCGCTATGCCATCAACCCCGAGGCCGGCTTCTTCGGTGTCGCGCCCGGCACGGGGGAAAACACGAACCCGAACGCCATGGCCACGCTCTGGGGGAACTCGATCTACACGAACGTCGCCCTCTCGCCCGACGGCGATGTGTGGTGGGAGGGGATGACCGCTGACAAGCCGCCCCGCCTCACCGACTGGAAGCGCAACCTCTGGACCCCCGAGTCCGACACCCCGGCCGCGCACCCCAACGCCCGCTTCACCACGCCTGCTTCGCAGTGCCCGTCGATCGCTCCGGAGTGGGAAGACCCCGCAGGTGTGCCGATCTCGGCCATCCTCTTCGGCGGCCGCCGCGCCTCCGTGGTGCCGCTCGTGACGCAGGCCTTCGACTGGCGGCACGGCGTGTTCCTCGGCGCGACAGTCGCCTCGGAAACAACAGCTGCGGCCGCCGGCGCGGTCGGCAACCTGCGCTACGACCCGTTCGCCATGCTGCCGTTCTGCGGCTACAACATGGCGGACTACATCAAGCACTGGCTGGAGATCGGTGAGTCGACGGATGCGTCGAAGCTGCCCGCGATCTTCTACGTGAACTGGTTCCGCAAGAGCGCCGAGGGCAAGTTCCTGTGGCCGGGCTACGGCGAGAACAGCCGGGTGTTGAAGTGGATCGTCGAGCGGGTCAACGGCGGCGGTGACGCGGTCGAGACACCCATCGGCTTCCTGCCGGCCCCGGGCGCGCTCGACGTGAAGGGTCTCGACATGACGGACGCGCAAGTCTCGTCGGCGCTCGCCGTCGATGCCGAGGAGTGGAAGCGCGAGCTACCGAAGATCACGCAGCACTTCGCCAACCTCGGTGACCGCGTGCCGGCCGAGATGCGAACGCAGCTCACCGAGTTGGAGCAGCGGCTCAGCGCGTAGACCTCGCGCGTTCGCGACGGTACCGTTCAACCCGTGAGACCCGTCGCCACCGTCGCGATTTCGGCGGGTCGACTCGACAAGGTGCTGCGGGCCGCCTTCCCGGATTGGGGACGGCGCGCGGTCGACGAAGTCATCGCTGCGAAGCAGGTACAGGTGAACGGGCGGGCCGTCTGGCTGGCGTCGTGGATGGTCCAGTCCGGCGATCGCATCGAGGTCCAACGGCCGCCGGCCGACCTGCCGATCGGGCCGACAGCGTTCGACGATGCGTGGCTGATCCATATCGACCAGGACATCGTGGTCGTCGACAAGCCAAGTGGTCTGCGGGCTGAAGGTACGCGTGCCGAGGATCGGTCCGCGAACCTTCTCTCGCTCTGCGCGCTGCGGTTCGGTGATGTGACGTTGGCACATCGGCTCGACCGCGACACATCCGGGGTACTCGTGCTCGCGCGCACCCGCGTGGCGAGGCAGGCGCTGGACGAGGCATTCAAATCGCATTCCCTCGAAAAGCACTACGTCGCCGTGGTCCAGGCGCCGAACCGACTTGCCGACACCGGCAGGATCTCCCTCTCGCTCGCCCCGGATCCGCAACGGCGTGATCGGATGATCGCGGTCGATGCGGGGGGAAAGACGGCAAGTACGCGATACCGGTTTGCCTCGCGTGGCGAGCTTTCGGACGTCGTCGACCTCTGGCCTGCGACGGGGCGCACACATCAGCTCCGAGTGCACTGCGCCGCCATGGGCGCGCCGATCCTGGGAGACCGGCTCTACGGTTCGGCGGCCAGTGCGCCTCGATTGATGCTCCACGCGCAGTCGCTGGAGGTGCCGACCATCGGCGCTGCCGCAGCCCGCACTTTCGTCGCGCAACTGCCGCCGGGTTTTGTATTGGCATGACCGTTGGTCACGGGAAGGTTCGGTGACTTGGTGCCTTACGGAGGTGGCGCGCTACGGTCCGCGCATGACGACTGAAGCGAGCGATGCAGTCCTGTGCGAGATCGAGTCGGGCGTGGCCACGATCACCCTGAATCGACCTGAGCGCAACAACGGCTGGTCCGGTGAGATCGAGAACGGCTACTTCGATCACCTCGAGGCCTGCAATCTCGACCCTGACGTGCGGGCCATCGTCGTTACCGGTGCTGGTCGGTCGTTCTGCCCGGGTGCCGACATGAAGATGCTCGCTGCCGCCGGCGCCCAGCAGGACAAGCCGGCCGGCGCCCAGAGCAAGGACGAGTTGATCACCGCTGACCGCCGGCCGGGCTATCTGCCGATGCTCGTCAACAAGCCGATCATCGGTGCCATCAACGGTGCGTGCGCAGGCGTCGGCCTGGTGCAGGCAATGATGTTCGACCTGCGCTTCGCAGCAAAGGGGGCGAAGTTCACGATGGCGTTCAGCCGCCGTGGCCTCATCGCCGAGTACGGATCGAGTTGGCTGCTACCCCGCCTCGTCGGCCAGAGCCGTGCCCTCGACCTGCTGATGTCGTCGAGGGTGATCCTTGCCGAAGAGGCGCTCGAAATGGGGCTCGTGAATCGGGTGTTCGAGCCAGCCGATCTGCTCGACGAGGCGAAGGCGTACGCCTACGACGTCGCCGTGAACTGCTGCCCCGCCTCGCTCGCCGTCATGAAGCAGCAGGTGATCGCCGACTACAGCCGCACGCTGCCCGATGCCGTCGCCGCGGCCGACAAGCTGATGGTCGCGTCGCTCAAGCGGCCAGACTTCAAGGAGGGCGTCTCCAGTTTCCTCGAGCGCCGCCCGCCTTCGTTCTCGCCGTACACGGGCTCGATCCAGCGCTGAGCTGCGGCCGTCCCACAGTCGCAAACGCACGGGCGTTGGTCATAGGCCGCGAGGTGCGCGAACATCGTGCATGGTTCGGTCCATTGCGACGTGTCCTTCGCCCCGGCTGACAGCGCTGCGTCTCTTGGCCGCGACCACCGTCGCGGCAGTCGCGCTGGGGCTCTTCGGCGCGTTCGGTCAGGCCCCCGCAGACGCGGCCGCGAAGCCAACCACCACGACCGCCGCACCCGCTGTCAGCGCGGCTGCGAACGCAGCCGACCGAATCCCCGGCGACTACTCGAAGCTCGCACCCGCCGTCATTGCCAGACGCGCCATCGGAGCCATGAGGGGCGACCACACCGTTGACGCAAAGCTCACAATCGGCGACGATTCCGAACCGCATGTGGTGAAGGGAAACATCGATCCCGCGACGGGCGACATCAAGATCACCTACCTCCACATCGTCGCGGACGACCCGACGAGCCGCACGCCGACCGACATCCGTATCCATGACCGCATCGGCTACGGCGCAGTCGCGGCTGATCTGCGGGGAAAGCTCCTCGCCGACTGGTACCGGTACGACCTGAGTGACAAGACGCTGTCCCCATCCAGCATCGTCGTCGGCAGCCTGATCGCCAAGAGTCCGAGCGGCGCAGCGGCGGTCACGAGCTGGAAGCAGAACCTCGTCACCACGTTCGGACCGACGACGCGTCACTTCACCGGAACTGCGCTGGCGAAGGATGCGCTGCCGATCCTCGGTATCGAGTCGGACACGACCAAGGTGAAGTTCGAACTGTGGGTCGACAGCTCGGGAGAGCTGCGCCGTCTCCGCTGGACGATGCCGGCGACTCCTTCACCCGACCTCTCGACGCTGCAGATGCAGGCCGACTTCAGCGATCGCCATAGGACACTCGTCGTCAGCGCACCGCTGAAGAACGTCGTCGACCTGGCCGACTTGATCAAGCCGACTGCGACGGTGTAGTCGCTGCTTCGCGAGTTGTGTCCGGCCGATTGACCGGGACGATTTCAGCCGCCCGAAGGTCGCTTCCCGCCCGAAGGTCGCTTCCCGCCCGATGCCTTCGCACGCGGTTTCGCCGCGACCGACTTCTTGGCCACCGACTTCTTGGCCACCGCAGCTTTGGTAGAAGCTCCTTTGGGCACGGTTCTCTTCGCAACCGATTTCCCCACGGCCGGAGACTTCGCCACCGCAGTTCCGGCACCCGCAGCGGACGAGGCCGGCCTCACCGCGACGTCGCTGCGTAAGGCGGGCGCATTCGCCCTTGCCGGCGGCCGGACCGGACCACCCGGCCAACCCGGCGCGGCCAGCGCCCGAAGGCGATCCATGCCTGGTACGAGATCGGCCAGCGACCCGAGACGACGGGGCACCTCGGCGAACACGTCGACGATGGCCATCATCTGCGCGCGTACTTGTTCGAGGTTCTCGGGCAGCTGGTTGATCGAGAGCCGGTCGAGTGTGCCGATGGCGCTCTCGATGCCGGGGACGAGCCGATCGAGCGGGCCCTCGAAGGCCTCGCTGAGCCGCTGCATGCGCGCCACTGCCTTCTCGAATTCGGGCGTCATAGCCCGCATCGGTATCTCGATGTCATCGACGAGCTTGTTCAGCCGCGTCGCCAGCTGCTCGATGCCCTTCGCCGCGCGCTGCAGTGCGGCGATCGCCTCCAACATCCCGCCGACGGTCTTGCGGGCGTTCTCGGCCACGCCCATCACCCCGCTCACCATGTTCATCGGCCCGCTCAGCAGGCTCATCACATCGAAGTCGGGACGCTCGTCGGTAGCCACGGAACGACTTTAGGCGCGGGTCGCTGCGGCATGCCGGCCGTCGGGGCTGCGCGGCGCGGCCCCGTGGTTGCCGGTTGTCGCCGTCGTCGGAGAGGCAGTTCACCCCGTCGGCAACGACCGGTCCGCTGAGCGCGAGAGTGCCGCCGCGGTTTCCTCGGCGATGCCCGGCGAGCGCGACAGGCCCCGCATCAACGCCGACCGCGCGATGTCGCGGGCGGTGATGACGAAGTAGGTGGCCCACGCCAGGATGCCGAGGAACTTGGGGCCGTCTTCGAACAGCACGGCGTAATCGCCCGGCCTCGGATGCGCCAGCAGATCCACGAGGAACGAAGATCCGTTGGCGAGCAGTGACGCAACAAGCAGTTGGGCGCGAGTGCGGGCGATGTCGCGCCAGTGCACGAACAGCCAGAGGGCAAGCGGTGTCAGGACGATGGCCTCGCCGACGAGCTTTGGCAGACCAATTGCGTTCAGCATCACGTTGTGGAACGAGACCAGGTCGTCGAGGAGCAGGACCGTGCCGACGATGGCGGCGCGATACAAGAACTTCGCGGCGTCGGGACGGCCTGTCGTATCTGCGATCCAGGCCGACCAGGTTGCCGATACTGCCGCGGTCGTCCAGGCGAGCACGCCGAGCTGCGCCACGAGCCCGGTGTACCAGGCACCGCCGTTGAACCAGGCCGCGTCGAGCATGAGCTCACCGACGTTGCCGCGCGCACCCACCAGGCTGAGGATGGTTGCACCGACGGCCCAGACGATGAGCACCGGCACGAGCAGGCGAAGCTGCTCAGTGGCCGAGAAGCCGCGTCGGCGCTCGAGGCGGGAAGGCGTGCGCATCACGTGTCCATCGGCGCGCCCGGCGGATTCGTTGAGCGCCGTCCGAGCTGCGGATCCGGCCGAGCTGCGGATCCCTGCGGTTCGGGGCGGGTCAGGCCGCGGTCCAACCCCCGTCGACGGCAAGCGTCGTGCCGGTCACGTAGGTGCTGGCGTTGCTGGCCAAGAACAGCAGCGCGCCGTCGAGCTCGTCCTCGTTGCCGATGCGCCCCATCGGCGTGCGCCGCTTCAGCCATGCAATGCCGCCCTGGTCCTCGACAAGGTCGTTGGTCAACTCGCTGTCGAAGAACCCCGGGCACAACGCGTTGACCCGGATGCCCTTGCGGGCCCAGAGACACGCAAGTTCCCGCGTGAGGTTCACGAGCGCGCCCTTGCTCGCCGCATAGCTGGCCTGCGGGAGGCGTTCGGAGCTGACCATGCCGAGGATCGAGGCGACGTTCACGATCACGCCTCCTCCGTTCACAAGCATGTGGCGTTTCGCGCACTGCTGGGAGAGGTAGAACGCGGCATCGAGGTTGATCCCCATCACCCGTCGCCACTCGCTCATCGGCTCGTCCTCGGGCCTGTGGAGCGAAACCGTGCCGGCGTTGTTCACCAACACGTCGACGCGGCCGAACCGATCGAGCGTTGCCGTGACGAGGCCGTCGCACTGCACCATCTCGCTCGCATCGCACTGCACCGCCACCGAACCGGGCAGCTGCGCAGCGAGTTCCTCGAGTCGGTCGAGGCGGCGCGCCGCCATCACGACCTGTGCCCCGGCGGCGTGCAACACCTGTGCGAAGCGCCAGCCGATGCCTGACGACGTACCGGTCACGATCACGACTTTGCCGTCGAGGCGGAACGGGGCGAACGGGTCGAGCGGGGTTGCGGATGGCTGCGGCGGTGGCATGACGGGCACAGTAGCGAGCGCCGCCCGTCAGCTCCCGGTCAGCTCCGCGCGCACGAGGCGTGCGCCATCGGCCATGGCCCGCATCTTGTCGAAGGCCCGGTCGCGTGGCAGGTACTTGAGACCGCAATCGGGTGCCACGCCGAGCCGCTCCGGTGCAACATGGACCAGAGCGGCGCGGATCCTCGCAGCAACGAACTCGGCCGTCTCGACCGCGGGGTCGCGCAAGTCGATCACACCGAGATGGATCGTCTTCGCCGACAACTCCGCCAACACGCCGAGGTCGAGGTTCGGCTGTGCCGCCTCGATCGAGAGGTCAGTGACTGAGCAATCGGCCAGCTCGGCCAGGAATCGGTAGGTGTTGGCCTTCTCCGCCACGTGGATGCCATACCCGAAGCAGATGTGCAGCATCGTCGGGCCTGGTGCACCTCTGAGGGCGCGGTCGATGGCCGCGACGGCATAGGCACGGCCGTCGTCGGGGCGGGCTTCGAGGTACGGCTCGTCGATCTGGACGTAGTCCGCGCCGGCCGCGTAGAGGTCGAGCACCTCGTCATTGACCGCGGCGGCGTAGGCCATCGCGAGCGCGACACGGTCACCGTAGAAGTCGTCCTGTGCCTGCTGGGCCATCGTGAACGGGCCGGGGACCGTCACCTTGATTGCGCGATCAGTATGCGCACGTAGGAACTCCACGGCGTCGACCTCGACGGGATGGCGCCGGCTGATCGGGCCCACCACGCGTGGCACCGGAACCGGCGAGCCGGTGCGGTCCATGGCCTGTCCCGGGTTGTCGTGGTCGATCCCTTCGAGCGCGTTGGCGAAGTGGTTCGAGTAGCTCTCGCGGCGCACCTCGCCGTCGGTGAGGATGTCGAGCCCGGCCCGCTCCTGGTCGAATATGGCCAGCATCACGGCGTCGTCGACGGCCTCGTCGAGGAGCGCCGGGTCGATACGCCAGAGATCCTCGCGTCGCACGCGCACGGGTAGCGATTTGGTCAGCAGGTCACGGCGGATGAGCCAGTTGGGCTGCGTGTAGCTACCGACGAGACTGGCGGGCAGGAGCGGGAGCACCGGGGTTGTCATTGGGGCCCTTCGGAGTCGTGCCCGGCGGTGCGGACTGCGGTCAGGTAGTCGCGGGCCGCAGAGCCGATCCAGGCGTCGTAGCTGGCGTACAGGAAGCGCACACCGAGCTTGCGGGCGTGGGCGACGTCAGTCGGCCTTCCGACGTTCGCGCCCGCCGCCGCATGCCCGGGTCCGAGTGCGCCGATGCGGTGCAGCGTGGCATTCATCGCCTTCTGCACCTCGGGGTGGGCGACGTTGCCGAGATGGCCCATCGACTGCGCAAGATCGTTCTGCGCGACCATCGCGACGTCGATATGGGCCACGGCGGCGATTGCCTCTGCGTTGGCCAGGGCCTCGGGGTCCTCGAGCTGCACGACGATCACCGTCTCGTCGTTCTCCTCCGCGAGAAAGCCCGGGCGGCCGAACGAACGCCGGCCCATGGTGACGCCGCGTGCACCGATCGGCGCGAACTTCACGGCCCGCACGATCGCGCGCGCCTCGTCCGCCGTGCGCACACCCGGAACGACGATGCCATGCGCGCCGAGGCTGAGCGCACGCGTGATCAGCGAGCTGTCAAGGCGCGAGACCCGCACCAGCGCGGCCATGCCCCACAGATCCGCCGCACGGCTCTGGTCACCGATGCGCTCCCAGCTCATCGGGCCGTGCTCGCCCTCGATCCAGAAGCCGTCGAGGCCCAAGCTGCCCATCAGATCGATGGTGTCGGACGATCCCGAGTGGCCCGCCGTGACGACCGCGACCTCACCAGCCGCGAGCTTGCGCTTGACGGCATTCATGGAGCAATCCGTGATCGGGACACCGGGTTCGCCGACGTCCCCCGCAACGCGTCACGGCCGACGAACGAACCACCCTCGGTCATCACCGTCTCCTCGATCCGCAGCAGCTCGTTCCACTTCGCCGTACGTTCACCGCGCGTGATCGAGCCCACCTTCAGACCCTCCGTGCCCCAACCGACGGCGATGTGGGCGATCGTGACGTCTTCCGACTCACCGGAGCGGGCCGACGCGATCACCGTGAGCCCGGCGGCGCGGGCCGCAGCAAGGGCGTCGGCCGCGTCGGTGAGCGTGCCGGCCTGGTTCGGCTTCAGCAGCATCGTGGTGACCGAACCGCCGACCCGCCTGACCATGCCGGCGTCGGTCACCAGCAGGTCGTCGCCGACCACCTGCACCCGACCGGCGACGGCCCTCGTGAACGCGGCGATGCCGTCGGCGTCGTGCTCCTCGAGCGGGTCCTCGACCGACACAATCGGGAAGGAGTCGCACCACTCCAGGAGTGTTGCCACCATCGCCTGACGGTCGAGCACCCGACCATCACAGCGAAATTGGTAGTGCGCTCCGTCCCACAGCTGTGTGGCTGCGATGTCGAGGGCGATGCCGACCTGACCGGGCGCGTCGTATCCGGCCCGCGCGATCGCTGCGGTGAGCAGCGCGAGTGCATCCTCATTGCGTTCGAAGCGGGGCCACCATCCGCCCTCATCGGCCACACCGCCCCGCCGCCCCTGTTCCTGGAGGAGCGCACCGGCGGCGATGTAGACCTCGGCCGTCCACTCCAGGGCATCCCCCACGCTTGACGCTCCGGGCGCTACGACCAGGAGGTCCTGGATGTCGAGTCGGCCGTCGGCATGCGCACCGCCGCCGAGGATCTGGATCTCCGGCAGGGGCAACCGTGCGGGTCCTCCTGCACCGGTGCCGTCGAGCAGGTGCCGCCAGAGCGGTTTGCCCACGACGCCAGCGGCCGCCCACGCGGCGGCCATCGATGCAGCGATTGTGACGTTGGCGCCGATCTGGGGACGGTGCTTGTCCGGTTCGAGCACGCGAAGACGGGCGTCGAGTGCGGCCTGGTCCGTGACCGGCATGCCCCGAAGCGCCCGGCCCAGCAGTGGCGCGGCGTGATCGATCGCGGCGCGCACGTCGAGGCCGCCGAGCCGTGTGCCACCGTCGCGGCGTTCGGCCGCCTCGCCGCTGCCCGTGCTGGCACCCGAGGGAGCGATAGCGCGAGCGGAAATCGCACCGGCACGGATCTCGACCTCGACCGTCGGGCGGCCCCGCGAGTCCCAAACACGGCGCACCAGGACGTCGTCGATCACTGCCTCGCTCATCGCGGCGCCTGCCGAAGGCGGCGATGCGCGCGAACAGAGGGCTCCGCTCGCGCGAAGTCGCCTGAACTGCGCCCCAGAAGCGTTATGGCGCCAAGTTCGCGCGCATGACCCGGCCAATTCGCGCGCCGCGGAAGGGGATGAAGGGCGAAAGGCATCAATGCGCGCTCCAGAGGGGATCGAGATCGGTGAGGCAGGCACGCGGATGGGCCACGAAGTCGAACACGTCCGCACGGACCGCCTCGCGAACGCGCTCGGTCAGGTACTCGGCCGGCGAGCTGCCGTCGATGCGGGCAAGCACGAGGGCGGCCCAGTAGGCGGCGGCGCGTGGCTCGAGCGCAGCGGTGTCCACGTGCGTGCCGTACGCGGTCCAGAACTGATCTGCACACAGACGAAGCCGATCGCGATCCGTAGGACGGTGACGGGCCTTCAACAGGAGGTGGGTGAGCAGGAATGCGGGGTCGAAGGCAGGGTCGCCCCAGCACGCGCACTCGGCGTCGAGCAGCACCGGACCGGCCGGTCCGACGAGGACGTTCTTCGGACTGACGTCGCCGTGGACAACCGTCGCTGCATTGATTGAGAACGATTCCCGTAGGTCGGTGAACGACCGGGCGAGGGCCGGGTGCGCACGGGCGGTCGTGCCGAAGTAAGGCTCGAGGCGGAGCGCCTCGAACAGGTCGAGGTGGTCGAACTCGTCGGGTGCAGAATGGTCGGCGCGCTCCGACATCCCCACGTGGAAGCGTCCGAGCCGGGCGCCGAGGGACGACGCCACCAACGGGTCTACCTGGCCGGCGAGCAGTTGGGATTTCCACTGCGGATGATCGGCCGGGTCCAGCCACCCGAGCACGATCGCACCGGTGGCTGCGTCGTAACCGAGAACCGGCGGCGCGGCGTCTGCATCGATGGCGTGCGCGCGGGCCAGCCACGCAGCCTCGCTGGCAGACCGCTCGATGGGTGCCTCCCATACGGCCGCGACCCGAAGCCGGGCCAGCGCCCGCTTCACGCACACCGGACCGCTCGCCAGTTCGGCGACCCAGATGTCGGAGGACACGCCACCGATCAGCGGCCGGCCGGTCACCGACCGGGCTTCACCTTCAGCGGCAAGGCCGCAGGCAACGAGCGCATCGCCGAGCCAGTCGGGGATCGGCACGTTCACATCTGCATCGGCGCACGCGGTCACCATGCACCACTCAGCAAACCGGAGCGACCGAACTCGCCCGCACGCGGCAGAGGGCGTTGCATCGTCATGCCACCCGGTGCAGCACTTCGTCGCCGGCAGCCAGGCGGGCGAGGTTGGCCGCGGCCCGCTCGATGCATCGTTCGAGGGTCTCCAGCGTGAGCCACGCGACGTGCGGTGTCAGCACCACGTTCGCAAGGGCGAGCAGCGGGTCCGCCGGGTCGACGGGCTCGATCGCGAACGTGTCGAGTGCCGCCGCTCGGAGCGGACCATTCGTAAGTGCACGGATCAGTCCGTCGCGGTCGACCAGGCCACCGCGTGCGGTGTTGACGAGCACCGAGCCGGGCTTCATCGACGCCAGCCGCTCGGCCGACAGCAGACCATCGGTCGAATCGTCGAAGGGCACATGCAGCGACACGATGTCGCTCGTCGCCAGGAGCGAATCGAGCGTCCGCCAACCCGGGCGGTCGGACCGGCGCGAGTGGTGGATCACGGAGGCCCCGAGCGCGACGAGCACCGCCGCGAGGGACGACGCGATGTCGCCGAACCCGATGAGACCGACGGTCTTCCCCCTGATCTCGGCCGACCCCTCGCCGAGCGAAGGCGGCAGGGTCCAACCCTGCCCAGCACGGGTAGCCGAGTCGTACACGGGCAGCTGCCGGAGCGCGGCAAGCATGCCGAGCAGGGCGGCCTCCACGACGGCCGGCGCGTTCACCCCCGGAAGGTTGCTCACGGCAACTCCACGCAACCGCGCAGTGGAGAGGTCGATCGTGTTGACACCCACGCCCAGCTTCTGCACTAGGCGCAGCCGCGGTGCAGCCTCGAAGTCGGCGGCGCCGAAGGGGTGGAGCACGTGAAGCACGGCATCCGCGTCAGCCAACAGACCGGTGAATCGTGCAGCGTCGGCGCGGTCGCAATCGACGATTTGCAGGGAATCGTGGGCGTGACGATCGAGCACTTCGCGAAGGCGCGGCCCGGCGGCAGTATCGAGGACGGCGAGCACGTCTCTAGATCAGCACGTTCGGGAGAGCCGTAACGATTCGAGCCCCCGGAACGTCGGATTCCGCCGGAACCGGGGAACGTCAATCCCGTCTACCGCAAGCGTGGGGAACGCATCGAGCAGGCCGATGAACGCCTCCTGTCCCTCCATGCGGGCGAGCGCCGCGCCCAAGCAGTAGTGAGCGCCCTGTGCGAACGCGAGGTGTTCGTCCGGACGTCGGTCGATGTCGAGCCGATCGGGCTGTGCGAATACGAGCGGGTCCCGGTTCGCTGCCCCGACACCAACATTCACCATGTCGCCGATCGGCAGCTCGACACCGCCAATCGTCATCGGCTCTGACACGACCCGCCACGCGAACTGCACCGGTGCGTCGTAGCGCAGCAGTTCCTCGACTGCGTGGCGCACCAGGCGACGGTCGTCGCGCAGGCGCGCCCACTGGGACGGCGCTCGCGACAATGCGAGCGTCCCGTTGCCGATGAGGCTCGTCGTCGTCTCGTGCCCAGCGGCCATGAGGAAGATCGCGTTGGACACGAGCTCGGTCCAGCTCAACTGGTCCGTCTCGGTGAGGCCGACGAGCCGGGCGAGGATGGTCTCGCCGCCTCGTTCGTGGTTGGCCAGTTCCTTGAAGAATTCCGACCACTCGATCATGTCGGCCTGGACCCTGCCGAGATGTGCCAGGTCGCTTCGGGTGGTCCCGACGAACTCGACGAGCTCGGACGACCAGCGCACGAACCTGGGCGTGTCCTGCTCGGGCACTCCCAGCAGTGTGGCGACGACGATCGCTGGGAGCGGGCTGGCGAGGTCTCGGATGAGATCGAAGCCGTCGGCGGCGTCCACGGCAGCCAGCCGCTCACGCACCACACGCTGCACCAGCGGCCGCATGTCCTCGATCGCCCGTGGCGTGAACACCGCTTGCAGCGCTCGGCGCACGCGAGGATGGTCGGGCGCGTTCATCAGCACCATTTGCAGGCGGACAAGCTCGATCAGCGGATCGAAGTCGTCGCCGTAGCGGGAGCGGATGGCGCGCTGGCGCCGGGCGAACCCTTCGGCCTTCGCGCCCGCATGGCGCAGCACAGAGTTGCCTTCCGCGTGCCCGGTGACGAACCAGTGCGGTGGCAACTCGACACGCACCATCGGCGCTACTTCGCGGATCGCTGCGAACGTCGGGTACGGGTCGGCGAAGTACTCGGCGGTGTTGAACGGTGGGAGGCATTCGATCACGGGTGGCTCGGAGGTGCTCATCCGAACCACCGTTTCCGACGCCGGTAGTGCTTCACCTCGCGGAAGTTCCGTTTCCCGCCCGCACCTCCGAGCCCGAGGTAGAACTCCTTGATGTCGTCGTTGGCCAGGAGCTGCGCTGACGGCCCTTCCAATACGATGCGACCGGTCTCCATCACGTAACCGTGGCTGGCGATCGACAGCGCCAACACGGCGTTCTGCTCGACGAGAAGGACCGTGGTGCCGCGCCGGTTCAGCTCGACCACGACCGACCTGATCTCCTCGACCACGATCGGCCCCAGCCCGAGGCTCGGCTCGTCGAGCAGCAGCAGCCGAGGGTTGGACATCAGCGCGCGGCCGACGGCGAGCATCTGCTGCTCACCACCGGACAGCAAACCGGCTCGCTGCGAACGCCTCCGCAGCAGCTGCGGGAAGAGAGTGAACACATCGTCGAGTGCCTGCCGCATCTCCGGGCCCCGCAGACGACGCTGATGCGCCCCCGTCCGCAGGTTCTCCTCGACCGTTAGCGGGACGAACACGTGACGGCCCTCGGGCACGAGCGCGAGCCCGGCCTCGACCATCTTCGCTGCGGGCGCGCCTGTGACCTCACGGCCCTCTAGCAAGATTGACCCTTTGCGGATCTCGCCGTCATGGAGGGCGAGCAGGCCCGAGAGCGTCCGCATCAGCGTCGTCTTGCCGGCCCCGTTCGGTCCGAGCAATGCGACGATCTGGCCCGTCGGAACCGCGAGGCTTACGCCACGAATGACCTCGCCGAGGTTGCCGTAGCCGACCTCCAGGTTTCGAACCTCGAGCAGAGCTGAACCCGTGCCCGGACCAGCGGCGCTCGCATCCCCGTTGCCCGTCGCCGGACCCGCGGCGCCGGCCGCGCCGGCGCGAATCGCCCTCACCCTCGGCTCCACGGCCAGGTTCGCCAGATCTGCTTGAAGCGGCCCCACAAGCCCCACAGCCCAAGCGGCTCGGCGATGAGCACGGCAATGATGGCGACGCCGTAGAGCAGCAACGCGAGGTTGTCGGCCGAGATGCCGCTCGCCCCGGGTTCGGTTGAGATGAACGGCAGGAACGTTGCGAGGTTGCGCACGATCCCCGGGAGCGCAGTGACGAAGACGGCACCGGCAATGGCGCCCGGCAGGGAGCCGAGGCCCCCGATGACGACCATGGCCACGTATTCGATGCTGAGGTTGAGGCTGAATTGCCCGGGGGTGATGTACGACTGGTATGCCGCCAGCATGGCCCCCGCCAACCCCGCACAGAACCCTGCAGCCACAAAGGCGAGGACCTTGGTGCGGACCACTTCGACCCCGGCAACCGCGGCCGCAACGTCGCGGTCCCGCACGGCGAGGAAGGCCCGCCCCAGGCGGGTGCGCTGCAGGTTGCGCACACCGGTCGTCAGCAGGCCCAACACGATCAGGCACAGGAACCAGAACTGTTGCGCGGAGTTCAGTGTGACCGGTCCGATGGCCATAGGTTTGAAGAGGTCGTGCCCGAACACACCGACCTCGAGCGTTGGACGGCCATTGAAGCCGCCGGAGAGTGACGTCCACGAGGTCCAGACGTACCCGGTGACGATAACCAGGGCAAGGGTCACGACGGCGAGGTAGAGGCCGCGAAGGCGGGCTGCGAACGGCGCCACGAGTCCAGCTACCATCGCGGCAACAAGCCCCGCCGCCGGCAGCCAGATCAGCATGGGCCAGTGTTTGTCGCCTCCGCACCATGAAGCCGTATAGGCCCCGATTCCGACGAAGGCCGAATGCCCGAGTGATACCTGCCCCGCTAGCCCGGTCATCACGTGAAGTCCGATCGCCGACATGGCTGCGATGAGAGCGAACACGCCGACCGACTGCCAGAGCTTGCTGAGGAAGAACGGGGCGAGCAGACAGGTCACAGCCGTCACCGCAACGCCCGAACGGGCCCACGCGCCGCGGTAGAGCGCGAGGTCTTCGCGGTAGCTCTCGGCAATCAGTCCCGATGGCACAGGAGCCTCATCACACGCGTTCGATATCGGGACTGCCGAACAGGCCATAGGGCCGCACGAGCAGGACCGTGAGCATCACCAGGTACGGCAGAACCTGATGGAACGTGCCGTTGCCGAATCCTGTCAGGTACCCCGCGCCGAGCACCTGGATGAGTCCGACGGTCATGCCGCCGACAACGGCGCCGATCAGCGAATCGAATCCGCCGATGATGATGGCGGGCAAGGCTCCGAGCGCGGTGGCCGACATCTCCCGGTCGACATGGCGCGGGAACGCGCCGAGGAAGATCGCGGCAGCCACCGCGAGCACCCCTGCGACCGCCCACGACAGCGCAAAGGTGCGGCGGATGTCGATGCCCTGCGCCATTGCCGCCTCGCGGCTCGCGGCCGTCGCCCTCATGGCCAGACCGGCACGGGTCCGCTGGAAGAGCAGCCAGAGCGCTCCCATCAGTAGTGCTGCGGTGACGATCGTCCAGAGGCCGACGCGGGGCAGGATCACCTTGCCGATCGTGACTACGTCCTTGCCCATCGGCCCTTCCGTCGATCCCCGCTCCTGTAGACCGAAGAGCATGCCGAGAACGGCTCTCACAACAATTGACAGTCCGAGTGTTACAAGTACGACTGAGAACAACGAGCGGCCGTGCATCGGTCGGAGCAGCACCCGCTCCGACAGCACCGCAACGGCAACCATGACCCCCAAAGCCATGGCGATCTTCACCGGCCATGGGAAGTCGGGGCCGCCCACAACGAAGAACGCCGAAGCCATGACGAGGTCGCCGTGGGCGAAGTTGAACACGCCTGATCCCTTGAACACGATCACGAAACCGAGCGCGATCAGCGAGTACACGGAACCGAGGGCCGCCCCTTGGAACGCGAGCTGCAGGAACTTCACCACCTCGTCAGCCCCTCCTCATCATGAGACCCGGTACATCTCGGAGATCAGATTCTCGAAGCGCCTGGCGATCACCGAGCGCTTCACCTTCTGTGTCGCCGTCAGTTCCTCGTCGTCCTGGTCGAGCTCCTTCGGCAGCAGTCGGAACTTGCGCACCGTCTCGACCCGGGCGAGCTGCGTGTTGACCTGGTCGACCCACTCGGTGACGAGCACAACGACCTCCGGACGTTCCGACAGGTCTCGGAACGTCGTATAGGCGATGCCACGCTTCTCCGCCCACTTCGACACGGTGTCGAACTCGATGCCGATGAGGGCCGTAAGGTACGGGCGGCTCTCGCCGATGAGGATCGCCTCGGCGATGTACGGCGAGAACTTCAGCTTGTTCTCGATTTCCGAGGGCGAGATGTTCTTGCCTCCCGCCGTGATGATGATGTCCTTGATCCTCCCGATGATCTTGAGGTGGCCGCCCTCGGCGATGGCACCCTGATCACCCGTGTGCAGCCACCCGTCAGCAAATGCGGACGCCGATGCCTCGGGGTTGCCCCAGTACCCGACGAAGTTGCCGGGACCTCGCAGCAAGACCTCGCTCGTAGCCTCGTCGAGCATGTACTCATAGGTCGGTAGGAGGACGCCAACGGTGTCGAAGCGGATGTCCCAACCTCGATGCGCATGCGACGCGCCGCCGCACTCCGTTTGGCCATAGGCCTGGATCATGCGGATGCCGATGGCATGGAAGTACTCCATCAGCTCCAGCGCCACAGGTGCCGTGCCGATCAGGCAATGACGCACGCGCTTCATGCCGAGGCGGTCACGTAGCGAGCGGAAGAGCATCACGTCGCCGAGTCCGTACCGAAGCCGATCGAGCCCACCGAGGTGTCCGTTGTTCGCGAGCCGCTTCGCAGCGAGGCCACGACCCTGCGCGATCCAGAACGCGTAGTTCGCCCGCTTGACCCTGCTCGAGTCGGCAACGCGACTCTCGACCCCCGAGCGCATCTTCTCCATGATCCGAGGCACAGCGCCGAAGAACGTCGGTGCGATCTCATAGATGTCACGCTGGACGGTGTCGATCGACTCTGCGAAGTTGGCGATGGTGCCGACGAGCACCGGTGCATAGAGCGTCCACACCCGCTCGGCCAAGTGGCACAGCGGGAGGTAGGCGAGGTTCGTGTCGGTCTCGTTCCCACCGATCGCCTCGATGAAGCCGCGTGATGCGACGAGCCCGTTGGCGTGGGTGAGCATCGCCCCCTTCGGCGGGCCGGTTGTGCCCGAGGTGTAGACGAGGACGGCCACATCCTCGGCGGAAGTCGATGCCACCAGATGAGCAAAGGCGAGCGGTTCAGCGGCCACCGCGACACGCCCCTCGGCGAGGACGACGTCGTAGGTCTCGAGACGGGGCACGCCATACCTTGCGGTACCACGGGGTTCGATGACGATCACCCGCTCCAGCGCCGGGCAGTCGGGCCACACCTCGATCGCCTTGTCAACCTGCTCCTGATCCTCGGCGATGAGGATGCGCGCGCCCGAGTTCTGCAAGACGTACCGAAGCTCTGCCGCGGGCGACGTCGGATAGATCCCGACCACGATCGCGCCGAGCGACTCGATGGCGACATCGGCGAACACCCACTCAGGCCGGTTTTCCGAATGTACGGCCACGCGGTCTCGGTGGCCGATGCCGCGATCGCGCAGTGCCAGAGCCAGTGCCGCGACCTCGTCGCCGTAGCGCTTCCAGCGGACGGGCTCCCAGATTCCGAGCTTCTTCTCCCGGAAGACGACACGGTCCGGGTGCTGGCGGACGCGCTCGAGCATCAGCTTCGGAACGGTGTCGCCGAGCGCGCCGACCGATGGCGCCGCCGAAGCCGTCGTCGCGGCCGTCATCGGCGACCGATGTCCATCACGATCACGGTTCTGGCGGTCCCGCAATCAGGACGTGTCCGTCGATCACTGGGCGAGGTCCGCGATGGTCCACTTCTTCGAGAGGTCGGCCTCGTAGAGGGCAGTGAGCGGACGGGGGATGCCCGTCTTCAGATCGATCTGGTTGACGGCCGCCTGGCGAGACGGGATGCGCGACTCGAGCGTCTTGCCGTAGTGCAGCTTCGGCCCAATGCCGCCAACGTCGACCGTGAGGTCGTCGAACTGCCTGCGCACGCCAGCCTGCGTGAGGTCGCCGGCCGCACATGCCTTGCGGATCGCGGCAGTGGCTACGGCCGAGGAGATCCACCCGAAGATGGCCTGCGCGTCAGGGACAGTGCTGGAGTTGACCTTCTTCGTGAACTCGAGAAGTTTGTCCATCTGCTCGACCTTGTCGCCGTACGCCGCGGTCGACGACATCGTCAGGTAGTTCTCCAAAGAGTCACCGAGCGACTTCGCGAGCGCTTGGTTGTAAGACGACGTGTTGCCGAGGAACGTGCCTTTGAAGCCGAGCTGCTTCGCTGCGCCGACGATGGCGCCGAGCTTCGAGCTGATGATCGACAACCAGACCACGTCTGCACCCGCGTCGCGCATCTTGGTGACCTGTGCGGTGAAGTCCACATCGGCTGCGGCATAGGACGCTTCGGCCACAATCTTGACCCTTGGCTCGTTCTTGGCCACGTAGCGCACAGCCCGCTGGCCCTCCTGACCGAACGCATCGCCCTGATAGATGACCCCGATCTTGAGGGTGCCGTCCTTGCCCGGCTGGTTCTTGAGCGCCCAGTCAATAGCGGTGATGGCCTCGAACGTGAACGGGGTAATGAAGCCGAAGACGTTCGGGAGCACCATCACATCCGCTGCACCCGTCGCCGCCAGGGTGGCGATGCCGTCGCGCTCGATGTCTTTCGACAGGCCGAAGATCGAGGCTGCACCGACCAACTGGCTGAACATGACCACGTCGTCCTTGTTGGCCCGGTACACCTGCGTCGCCACCTGCGGGTCGTACTTGGTATCGACCGCCTTGGCCACGAGCTGACGTCCGCATACCCCGCCCTGGCTGTTGACCCATGCGTAGTAGGCCTTCGCGCCGTCGCCGGCAGGGGCGGCGAGGGCGGCGATCGGACCCGTGAAGCCGTTCAGGAGACCGATGCTGATCTCCTTGTCACTCACACCTTTGTCCGTCTTCAGGCTGTTCGGCGCAGGCGCAGCAGTGGTGACCAGTGCAGCAGTGGTGGCCGTCGCCTTCGTCGTCCTAGTCGACTTCTTGGTGGTCTTCGTGGCGGCCGCGGCGGAGCCGAAGGCGGTGATGGTGAGCGACGTGGCGAGCACGACGCCCACCCACGTCCGACCGGTCGAACGGTTTCGCTGCATGTCTCCCCCTCGAACTCGCCTCTCCGGCGAGCCTCCGATCTGAATCTAACAGCAGATTCAGATTCACGCCGGTTCCGTCGCCACTCCGCCGAGATAGCACGCGAGCACCAACGGATCGCGTGCGATCTCGGCGGGTGGCCCTACTGCGACGAGGTGTCCGAAGTCAAGCACTGCGACACGATCGCTGATGTCCATCACGACAGCCATGTCATGCTCGACGAGCACGACGGTGATGCCCAGCTCCTCGTGGACGTCGAGGACGAAGCGCACGAGGTCTTCCGTCTCCTCCAGATTCATGCCGGCGACTGGTTCGTCGAGGAGCAACAACGTCGGGTCCATGGCCAGAGCGCGTCCCAGCTCGACTCGCTTGCGCAGCCCGTGAGGCAGTGATCCGACCTCTGTGTGGCGGAGCGATTCGATCTCGAGGAAGTCGATGATCTCTTCGACCCGCCGACGCGCAGCAACCTCTTCGCGCGCGGCCCGCCCCCACCAGATCGATCCGGCGATGAGGCCACTACGCAGCTTGGCATTGCGACCGAGCAGCAGGCTTTCGAGGACCGTCATCGAACCGAACGCCTCGACGTTCTGGAACGTCCGCGCCACATGCGATGCGGCCACCCGATGGGGACGCCATCCGGTGATGTCGGTGCCGGCCCGTCGGATCGAGCCCGCAGTTGGCTTGTAGACGCCCGAGATGCAGTTGAAGAGCGACGTCTTCCCTGCGCCGTTCGGACCGATGATCGAGAACAGCTCGCCCGGCTGCACCGCGAACGACACGTCGTCGATTGCCCGCAGCCCCGAGAAATCGAGCGTCACACCGTCGAGCTCGAGCTCCGGGACATCGGACATAGGCACGAAGTTGAGCCTAGTGTCAGCTTCTTCACGAACACCCGGACGAAAAGCCGACCCGCCGACCCACCGACCCTTGGAGCACCTTGGCCCGCAACGCCCGCGGACAGATCACCGAAGATGCGTTCAAGCAGGCTGCGCGTGTCGTGTTCGCCCGCAAAGGCTTCCTGCGCTCCACCATCGCGGACATCGCCGAGGAGGCGGGCCGCTCGAGTGCCTCGTTCTACAACTACTTCGACACCAAGGAGGCGCTGCTCGCCCATCTGGCCGACGAGTTCCCTGCGGAGGTCGTCGGCCGCGCGCAGGCCGGCTACAAGCGCGACGCTCCGCCGCGGGAGGACATCGAGGAGAAGGTGCGGGCGTACTGGACGACCTACCGGGACAGGATCCCCGAACTGGTCGGGGTGTTCCAGGTCGCGATGATCGACGACGAGTTCGCCGACCGCTGGCGCGAAACACGACAGAGCGGGATCGACACGATGGCCAAGCTGATCCGCAAGGCACAGCGGCAGGGCTACGCGCCGGGCATGGATGCGCGAACGACGGCCTCGGCCCTCGGCGCCATGCTGGAGCACTATTGCTACGTGTGGCTGGCGGCGGGCGGAGATCACAACAGCCCACCGATGAACGAGGAGCGATCCATTGCGACGCTCAGCGAGATCTGGTTCCGCGCCGTCTACTGGACGTAGCGCTAGGACTCGCGGCGACGGATAGAGGAATCTGACGTTAGTATCAGATTCCTGCACACCTTCCGGATCGGGGAACCCACTGCATGGAACTGGCGCTCGTCTCACTGGGTGATCACATCACCGATCCGGACACCAACACACGCATCACGCAAAGCCAGAAGGTCCGGCTCGTCGTCGAGCATGCCGTGCGTGGCGAAGCGGCCGGCTTCGCCTCGGTGATGCTAGGTGAACACCACTTCACCGACTACATCCTCTCGGTCCCGCAGATCCTGCTCGCAGCCATTGCCGAGCGAACCACCACGCTCCGGCTCAACACCGGTGTCACGCTCCTCCCGACACAGGACCCGGTCCGTCTCGCGGAGGACTTCAGCACCCTCGACCAGCTCTCGGGCGGACGGGTCGAGATGACGGTCGGGCGGGGCATCCTCGTGAGCGCCTACGACGCGATGGGCGTACCTGCGTCCGCGTCACGCGCCGCATTCGCTGAGCATCTGGAGCTCCTCCTGGCGCTGCTCGAACAGGAGTCGGTGACATGGAGCGGTTCGTGGCGTAGCCCACTCGACAACGTTCGCATCGAACCCCGTCCGTTCCAGCGTCCGCGCTTCCCGATCTGGATCGGCGGCGGTGTCGGCTTCAACTCGGTCGACCTGG
>JAYUDQ010000566.1:0-10700 GCA_043739745.1 Acidimicrobiia bacterium
GTGCACTTCCCGACGTTCTCGTAGATGCCGTCGATGCTGCCGTAGTCGTTGATGAGCTTGGCCGCCGTCTTCTCGCCGACGCCCGGAACGCCCGCGAGGTTGTCGCTCGGGTCGCCTCGCAGCGCCGCGTACTGCGGGTAGAGCACCGGGGTGACGCCGGTCCGGGCGAGGATGCCGGCCTCGTCGTAGAGCGCGTAGTCGCTGACGCCGCGCTTGTTGTAGAGCACCCGGATCGAGCCGTCGCCCTTCGTATGCGAGTCCTCGACGAGCTGGTAGCTGTCACGGTCGCCGGTGACCACGACGATGTCGTCGCCACGAGCCTTGCCTTGGGTGGCGAGGGTGGCCAGCACGTCGTCGGCCTCGAAGCCACTGATCTCGTAGATCGACAGGTCGAGCGCCTGGACGACCTGGCGGACAAGGCCCATCTGCTGGCGCAGGATGTCCGGCGTCTCCTTGCGGCCGGCCTTGTAGTCGTCCAGCATCACGTGCCGGAACGTCGGCTCAGGCCGGTCGAAGGTGACCGCGAGCAGGTCGGGGCGCTGTTCGTTCAAGAGGTACTGCAGCATCGAGGTGAACCCGAACACGGCGTTCGTGACCTGGCCTGACGCCGTCGCCATGTCGCTCGGAAGGGCGTAGAACGCCCGGTACGTCAGCGAGTTGCCGTCGAGCAGCATGATCTTCTTGCCCATGCGGTCGAGCCTACGGGTAGCGGATCGAAGTTGCGGACTTGGCCCCGACGTTGCCGCCGGCTCACTCGGCCAGGATGGCCTCGGCTATGGCTCGCATCGTCGTGCGCTGATCCATTGACCGCCGCTGGATCAAGCTGAACGCCTCGCCCTCTCCCATCCCGCGGCCCAGGAGTCGGGCTTTGGCGCGGTCGATCAGTTTCCTGGTCTCGAGCCGGTCTTCCAGAGAACGCACTTCGCCGCGAAGCCGTCGTCGTTCACGGTCCCGAGCGAGCGCGACCTCGATGGCCGCGACCAATTCAGCCTTCTGGAACGGCTTCACCAGATAGGCCAGGACGCCCGCCTCACTGGCCGCGGCGATCATCTCGCGCTGGCTGAATGCGGTCAGGACAATGACGCCGCAGTCCGCGTCCTCGGCGATGAGGGCGGCCGCCCGCAGGCCATCCATGCCCGGCATCTTCACGTCGAGGATGGCGAGATCCGGCTCGAGCGCTCGCACCAAGGCGACGGCTTCGTCGCCGCGGCCGGTCTCCCCCACCACGTCGTAGCCCTCTTCAGCGAGCATCTCGGACAGGTCGAGCCGGATGATGGCCTCGTCCTCAGCAATCACGACCCGCACCGGAGGGGCAGCGGCGACAGGCGATGGGTCGGTCACCGGCGAGTCGCCGACAGCCGGTCGAGCAGCTCGTCGAGTTGGCGTTCGAGGTCTTGGATCTGGCGCTGCACGTGCTCGCGTGCTCGGGTCATGGCATCGGCGTGGCGCTGCGACTCGTTGTGCTCCCGGCCGGCCAGCGGCGTCTCGCTGACCAGCGAGCGGATGCGCGTCTCGTCGGCCTCGTCGGCGAAGTGACGCACTTGATGGTCCATCTCGACCAACTCCTCTCGCGCACGCCGTAAGCGCGCAGACGTGTCGGAGAGCTTCCGCTCGATCAGCCAACGAACCACGCCCGCAAGTCTACGAACGCTCACCGGTAACTGGCTTCACCTTCCGGTCTTCGCGGTCAACGCTGCGCCGAGGCCATGTGCCACCTCCACGTGACGGTCCGCTCCAAGCTGGAGCCGGCAGGCACTCGACAGTCGTCCGGCCGGAGACTGAACGCGTTCGGAGGACCCGACTGGGGCTCGACGCAGATCGCATGTTCCGGGTCGTAGAGCACCACGGCCTCGCAGTCGTGTTCGACCTCGAGGCGCAACGCTCCTGGCCAACGGAGCGCGATCGTCCCGACACCCGCGAAGCAGTCGTCCCACGGCCGGGGCGGAACCGGTCGGAGTCGCCCGGTCGGAATCCCCTCGGCGTCCTTCACGAACCAAGTGGCATCAGCCATGTCGACTTCCAACGCAAGGTCGCCGCCCCGATCAAGCCGACGCCGGAACCACGGATGCCAGCCGAGCGTGGCCGGCATGTCCTGGTCCGCGGCGTGCACCGTCAGCTGCTGTACGAGTCGATCGGCGCCCAGATGGACGAGCTGCGTGACAGTCCCTCCGAAGGGCCACGGGTCGGTGAGCCGCAAACCCAGCACCGCCCACGAGTCGCCTTCCATCAGCACGTCCCAGACGGCGTCGGCGGACAGCCCATGGATCGAATGCGGAGCCATCGTGATCGGCATCGCGTGGTGCTTGCCGTCGAACGCGAACTCGCCGTGGCGGATGCGGCCGGCGTAGGGGACCATCGGGTACGAACCCCACCCGTACGGGTGGTTGCCGTCGTTGCGCGGCTCGAGCAGCTGCATTCCCCACACCGTCCATGACGCGAGGCGGCCGCCATTGTCGGGGTCGAGAACGACCGAGGCCGGTCCGGCGGCGAGGGTCAGGAGGGGGGATGCGGGCATGGGGCCGATTCTGCCCGGCATTCGACCCGTCGAGGAGAACCGCGAGCATGCGCACCCGTATGCGAGATCCCGCTCCGGGCCGTAGCGTTGGCCCGATGGCAGCCGATGAGTGGGGCGTCGCGGACGGGTTCTTCGATGCCGCCGGGACATGGTTCGACGCCGACCCGGCCGTGCGCGTGTCGATCCGCGAAGCCATGGGCGCGCCACCCGATGGAACCGGCACTCCGCCCGACGCCGGAACCGTCCGCGTGCTGTTCCCGGGTGACCAGCACCATGCACGTGGCGAGAGCGAGCTACGCACGGCCGACGGGGCCACCATCGCGCTTGCGGCCGGCGCAATGCTGCCGCCTGAGCTCGGCCTCGGTTACCACGAGCTGCGGGCACTCGATGACGGCCACGTCACGCGGATCGTGAACAGCCCAGGGGTGTGCGTGCTGCCGGATGATCTGCACACGTGGGGTTGGGCCGTCCAGCTCTATGCCATGCGTTCGGCGCAGAGCTGGGGAATCGGCGACCTGGCCGACCTCCGAACGCTGATGACGTGGTCGGCCCGTGAGCATGGCGCCGGCATGGCGCTCGTCAATCCGCTGCATGCCGCCGCGCCGACGGCGCGCCAGCAGCCGAGTCCGTACTTCCCGACGAGTCGCTGCTATCGGAACCCGCTCTACCTGCGAATCGAAGAAGTTCCGGGCTACGCCGAGGTCGCGCATCGTCTCGAACCGATCGCCGAAGCCGCACGTTCCCTCAACGCTGATCGTCGGATCGACCGCGATTCCGTCTTCAAGGCGAAGATGGCCGCACTCGGCGCGCTGTGGAACGGATGGCGTGAACGTTCGGGGATCGAGCACGACGCATTCGCGGAGTACCGCCGCACCGAGGGCACGGCATTGAGAGACTTCTCGACGTTCTGCGCGATCACCGAGCGCGAAGTCGGGGCGTGGATGAGCTGGCCGGAGGAGCTCCGGCGGCCGAACGGCGCAGCGGTGCAACGCTTCCGCGACGACCACGTCGACCGCATCGACTTCCACGCGTGGCTGCAGTGGCTCATCGACGGCCAGCTCGAACATGCCGGTGCCGGCACCGCGCTGATGGCCGACCTCGCGGTCGGCGTCGATCGTGGTGGCGCCGACGCGTGGGTGTGGCAGGACAGCTTCGCCCTCGACATGAGCGTGGGTGCGCCGCCCGACGAGTTCAACACCCAGGGTCAGGACTGGGGGCTGCCCCCGTTCGATCCATGGAAGCTGCGGGCCAACGGATACGAAGCGTTCATACGAACGGTCCGCTCGTCGTTCCGTCATGCGGGCGGTGTTCGGATCGACCATGTGATGGGCCTGTTCCGCCTGTACTGGGTGCCCCAGGGTTCGACACCACGTGAAGGCTGTTATGTGTACATACCATTCCGCGACCTGATCGGCATAGTCGCGTTGGAATCGGCGCTGAGTGGTGCCTACGTCGTGGGTGAGGACCTGGGGACGATCGAGGACTACGTGCGCGATGAGCTGGGCGCGGCGCGGATCATGTCGTACAAGCTGAGCCAGTTCGAGACGGCTCCGGCCTCGACGTTCCCGCGGGACGCGCTCGCCGCGGCGAGCACGCACGACCTCGCCACGCTTGCGGGGTTCTGGACCGGCTCGGACCTCGCTGCGCAAGAGGCGATCGGCGTGCAGCCGAACGTCGAGGGGATGAAGGCCGTGCGCCGCAACTTCGCCGAGCGGGCCGGCTATCCCGACGTACCGGACCTCGGCGAAGCGCCGACCGAGGGCCAGGTGGTGCCGTCGCTCGACGAGTTCGTCGCCGGCGTGTACCAAGAATTGGCGACGGCGCCGTGCCGCATCGTCACTGCCACCCTCGAAGACGCGATGGCCGTCGAAGAGCGCCCGAACATGCCGGGCACGGTCGACCAGTGGCCGAACTGGCGCATCGCGCTCCCGGTTCCGCTGGAGGAGATCCTCGACGACCCACGCGTCGCAGCCGTGGCGGAGATCCTGCGGCGAGAAGCACCCGCGGTGGAATCGGCACCCACCGACCTCTGACCGCCGTGAGCCGGCGCGGTGTCAGGCGACCGCCGCCAGCCAGCGCGGTGTCACCCGACCGGCGTCAGCGCATCGAGTCGTCGGACCTCCACGGCGAACCCGCTGAAGCGCGGCATGCCCGTCACCGGATCGACATCGACATCCGAGGTGAGCCGGTTCACGTCGACGCCACTGACCCCATGGGTGAGCGACACGGTCCCGGGGCTGATGCGGTCCGTCACCTCCACCGCCGCATGCACCTCGCCATGGGCCGAGCCGACCACAGCATCGTCCCCGTTGATCGGCGCGCGTGCTTCTGCGTCGACAGGGTGGAGCAGCAGCGTCGGTCCGTTGCGGTCACCACCGGCACTGCGCGTCGGCGGGGCGATCGAGGTCGACTGTCGGGACAGCCGGCGCGGGGTGAGCACAAGGCCGTCGGCGGGTGCCGTCGCATTCGAGCGCTGCCACGTTTCGAACTGGCGGACGAGCGTGTCGGGCGCGAGGTCGAGGAGGTGCCGCAGCCGGCCGGGCACGACCCAGCCCGGCTCGAACGGGTTGTCGATGATGCCGTGCTGAGCGGCCCGGAGCGCCTCCCACGAAACCCTGGCCGACGATGCGATCTGCTCGAGCAAGATCTCGTCGTCGAGGGGCCGCCCGGCGGCTGCGGCGCGCCGGCTCGCGCCTGCCATCACCGGCCGTTCGAGGAGGCGACCGAGCTCGACGAACACCTCCCACACCCCCGCCGTTCGGCCATCGGCGGTACGACTGCGTGGGTGTAGCGGAGGTACGGAACGCCCTGGAGGTAGCCGGTGTGGAGATCGTCGCGCTCGAACGGCGCAGTGACGGGCAGCACGGTGGTGGCCGGTGCCGTGGTGTCGGTGTGGGCAACGTCGAGCACGATCAGCTCGTCGAGCTTCTTCAGCGCTTCGCGCAACTTCGGTGTGCCAGGAAACTGGAGCGCCGGGTTGCCGCCGAGCACGAACAGGGTGCGCAGGTTGCCCGACAGGATCTCGTCGGCCAGCACCGCGCAAGCGAGTTCGCCATTCGTGAGCCGTGGCAGCTCGGGGCGGCTTCGGGCCCGGGGTCCCGTGCCGCTGCGGTCGGCCGGTAGCGAGTCCTCCAGCGGTCGCATGAGCCCGGGGTCGAACAGGCTGCCGCCGGCGCGGTCGAGGCTGCCGGTCACCGCGGACAGCGACCAGACAAGCCAGTCGGTCACGTTGGCGATGCCGGCCATCGTCGCGCCAGTACCCGATTCGATGCTCATCCGCCCAGCGGCGAGCACGATGTCGATGAGCTCGCGCAGGACCGCGGCTGGCACGCCGCACACGTCGGCCGTGCGATCGACGTCGAACAGCCTCACCGCAGCGGCAAGTCCGGCGACGGTATCCGGCTGCGCGGCAACGCCCAGATAAGCCGTGTCGCCGCCTCGAATGAGCACTTCGCGCACGAGCATGGCCAGTAGCGCCGGATCGGTGCCGGCTCGTATGGGCACATGCAGGTCGGCCAGTGCTGCGGTCTCGGTACGGCGCGGGTCGACGACCACGATCCGGCCACCTCGCGCCTGGACCCGACGGAGCCGGACCAGCGGGTTGGCCAGCGCCGTCGCATGCCCGTGGGACACGACCGGGTTCACGCCGATGAACAGCAACAGTTGCGTCCGCTCCATGTCCGCCTGCGGGATCATGGCCACCCCCGACACGAGGTGCGGGATGAGCATCTTGGACGGGCAGTCGATACTGAACGCGCTGTAGAGCTGCGTCGTGCCGATGGCCCGCAGGAACGCGTTCGAGGCGTACATGCCCGCCGGGTCGAGCACCCATCCGCCGCCGCGGTAGGCGCCGATCGAATCGGCTCCGTGCGTGTCGATCGCACGGCGGAGATGGTCGGCCAACTTCTCGGTCACCGCGGGCCACGTCGTCGCGATCAGCGCACCCTTCGTGTCGCGCACGAGCGGCACGTCGAGGCGGTCGGGGGCGTAGTGCATGTCGACGCTGGCTCGACCCTTGCCGCACGTGTACCCCTCGGACAGCGGGTCGCCCGGATCGCCGACGAGACGCACGGCCTTGCCGTGTCGGACATCGACCAGCACTCCGCAGCCGGTCGGGCATACGCGGCAGTGATGGTGCGGTCGGCCGGGAGAGTGTGCGTTCGGTCGCTCTGGGAGCGACTCTGCGCACACGCAGCGAGGTGCTTCGCAGCTAAAATCGTCTACCGAGGTGGCCACTCACCCAACGGTCGGCCGATTTCCCATTCGTGGCCGAATGGGTCGACGACGCGCCCGAGCCTCCATCCGTGTTCGTCCTCGACCGGGGAAGTTTCGATTGCGCCGGCGTCGACTGCCGCGGCAAAAACGGCCTCGGGGGTGTCCACGATCAGAAGAGTTCGGCCTGTTGCGCCTCCGATATGGTCGGGGCTGAAACGCTTCATGGTTGGGTCAGCGCGAGACACCCAGAATGCGGCGTCCCCTACTGCCAGTTGCACGACGATGTCGTCGCCTTCACCGACTCGGTGGAGCACCTTTGCTGCGAAAGCCCGTTCGTAGAACGAAACCGCGGCGTCGGCACGGTCGATCCAGAGTTGCGGCTGAAAACTCGTCATCGATGGAGGCTAGCGACCGGAGGAATACCACTTCGAGGGCCGAAGGCCGAGAAGGTGGCGGTTTGGCCACGAAGTCCTATTGGGAATCGAACCCAGTAGGCGTATAGTTGGGCGTATGCCGAGGGTTCAGGTCTACCTTCCCGATGGTCTCTATGCCGAGCTGAAGAGCCGTGACCTCCCCGCGTCCGAATTGCTACAGGTTGCAGTCCGGGCAGAGATCGAACGGCGGGATGCGCTGGACGCCACCGATGAATACCTTGTTGAACTCGCTGCGGAGGTCGAGGAGCCATCGGCGCGAGACCGCGCCCGAGCGAGGGCCATCGTCCGGCGCATCCAAGATCGTCGCCTGCATGAGGCGGGCTGATGCTGGTGCTCGACAGCGGCGGCTTCAGTCGACTCGCAGAGCGATCGAGGAGAACGTTGGCCCTCATCGAGGAGTTCCGCAACGCCGGTCTTTGGCCCCCGGTCGTGCCAACCATGGTCCTCGTGGAGTCTCTTCAGGGTCACCCGGGCCGCGACGCAAACGCGAATCGGTTCCTCAGGACGGTGCTGACGGATGAAGCCGTCAGCCTTGAGGTTGTTCGACGGGCGGCAGAGTTGCGACGGAGGGCAAATCGCGGCTCCGCCGTTGACGCACTCGTCGTCGCATTGGCGGAACCAAGGGGCACCGTGCTGACCGGTGATGCGGCAGACATCTCCGCGCTCGCCGCCGTGTCGAAGGGAGTCGCAGTCGAACTTGTCTGATTCGCCCGACCTGTGGCTGAGAGCCAGGCCCGGCCAAGCTATCGAAGCGCTACCGCCACTCGCGAGCCAGCGCGACTGGGGCCGGCATGCAATCGCATCTGGGAAGGGCCGGGCTATCGAGCGCCGATACCGAACGCACTGCGACCTCACTCGGGCGACTGTGCCGTGGGGCTCGTCCAGAGAGCGCTCAAGTCAGTCGTCTTCCGCTTCCACGCCGAGCTCTGCAAGTCGAGCAACGTTGTCCTTCATGGCCTGCAGGACATCCGGTGCATGACCTTGCCACTCCCAGAGCACACCAACGACGCGCAGCGGTTCCTTCGAGCGATACGACTTCGTCGGGTTCCCCGGAAACTTCTTGTCGGTCAGATTTGGGTCGTCCTCGATCTGACCTGTCGGTTCGACGATGTAGATCCTGGCGGTTCCTTCACCAACGGCCAGTTCTGCTCCCCACACCGCCGCGTCCAAGGTGGCGGTCAGATAGACGTGGTTCGCGCGTCGGCCCGAGCCGAAGTTGGAACGGTAGCCAGGTTCGACCAGTCCCCCAGCTTGGAGCTGGGCGCGTGTGCCATGAAAGAACAACGAGGGTACGACGAACGGCAGTACCGGTGGCCGGGTGACGGTC
Source organism: Acidimicrobiia bacterium (assembly GCA_043739745.1). Taxonomy (GTDB): domain Bacteria; phylum Actinomycetota; class Acidimicrobiia; order Acidimicrobiales; family JANYDT01; genus JAYUDQ01. The sequence continues at coordinate 8,492 of JAYUDQ010000566.1, forward strand.
TCAGACAAGTCGTCTTCTGGACGTGATGCCGCAGCCACGGGCGAGATTCTGCCCTGTTTCTGGCTCGAGAACGCACGGCTCGATGACCCGCGCCACCCGCACACTTCATGCGAAGCGGGAGCGACCGGAGGTAGCACCGGCGTACCGGTAGCGTCGATCCGATGCGCTTTCGCGAACTGTTGGCCACTGATGGGGTGGAGGAGGTCAGCGAGTTGCGGTCGCGCTTCGGGGTGATGGCCTTCCATGGCGGCAACCTCGAACGCATGACCGACGAGATCGCCACCGTCGCGGCCGAGCGGTCGGGCGCTTCGCTGTATGCAGTGATCCAGACCTTCCCGATGCGTGAACATCTTCCGTCGATCGAGGTCAGCCCCGACGCGTCCGATCGTCTGGCGGAGTTCGTCGATCACGTCGATGTGGTGATCGCGGTGCACGGGTACGGCCGCGAAGGTATGTGGACGGATCTTCTGCTCGGCGGTCGCAACCGGCAGCTCGCCGCGCATCTGGCGGGCCACATGCGTTCCGCGCTTCCGGATTACTCGATCGTCGACGACGCGGAGGCGATCCCGGTTCCCCTGCGTGGCTTCCATCCCGAGAACCCGGTGAACCGGCCGCGTCAGGGCGGCGTGCAGCTCGAGCTTCCGCCGAGGGTCCGCGGGCTCACACCTCACGCGTCGGCCTTCGATCGGGTCAACGGACGCATCCCGCCCACGAATGCGCTGATCGACGCGCTCGTGGCGGCCATCGAGACCTGGCAGTAGCGGCGAGCAATAGGGAGCCACATCACCGAGCAATGCGCCCTTCGTGCGGCTTCGCCTAGTCGACGGAAGTCCAGCCGACGCCGTCGACATGGCGCCGGACGACCCTGGCCGGCGAACCAACCGCGACGGAGCGGTCTGGCAGATCCCGCGTCACCACCGACCCCGCTGCGACGGTGACGTGCTCGCCGATCGTGACGCCGGGCAGCACGATCACCCCATGCCCGAGCCAGCTCCCCGATCCGATGCGAACCGGCTTCTCGGGCATCGTCTGCGCGCCTATGGGTTGGCTGAGATCCTCGTACCCATGGTTCTGGTCGGTGATGTAGCAGTTGTGCCCGGTGAACACGTCGTCGCCGATCTCGATCGCGAAGTGGGCCACGATCGCGGTTCCCTTGTTGATCAGGCAGCGGTCGCCGATCACCAGGACCGGGTCCGACACCGGAACCTGGTCGGGCAGCATCCCGACCGACAGCGTCACGTGTGGGCCGACCATCGTGTCGCGACCGATGCGCATCCACCGCTCGCCGTAGATGGTGTTCCACGGGAACGAGATCATCGAACCCTCGCCGAACGCCCCGAAGCGCTTCGCCCGACTGCTGTGATGGCCGATCGCGCCCCAGAACTTGACCCGCTCCCAGCTGGAGGCGACCGCTCTCGACCGGGCGTCGGCGAAGGCTGATCGCAGGCGGGCGATCGCGGGCTGGTCGTCCATGCGGCGCCGACGGTACTCGTCGACCGCGCCGCGAGAAACCGACAGCCGCACCGATAGCCGATTGGGGTGCGCGACGATCTGGGACCCCGCACGCCGAAACACGAGGTCGTCCATGCCCAACTCCCCCGTCGTCACCACCCGCTCCGGCCTGGTCCAGGGCGTCACGATCGCGGCCGTCCCTGAGGCGCGCCGGCGGACTGACGTCCACATCTACCGCGGCATCCCGTTCGCGGCCTCGACCGAGGGCGACGGTCGCTTCCGCGCACCGCAGCGCGAGGCCGTGTGGGATGGCGTCCGTGACGCCAGCACGTTCGGGCCGGTAGCGCCGCAAGCGCCGTCGCCGCTCGAAGCGATGTTCGGCTCGGGGCCACTCGTGACGTCGGAGGACTGCCTCAACCTCAACGTCTGGACCCCCGGCTGCGACGACCGGGCGCGTCCGGTGATGGTGTGGATCCACGGTGGCGGCTTCGTCAACGGCAGCGGCACCACAGCTTGGTACGACGGCACCCGGTTTGCCGCCAACCACGATGTCGTCGTGGTCACGCTGAACTACCGGCTCGGTGCATTCGGCTATCTCCACCTCGCCGGAATCACTGATGCGGATCCCACGCTCAGCAGCAACTGCGGCCTTCTCGACCAGGTCGCTGCGCTTGAATGGGTGCGCGATGGCATTGCCGCCTTCGGTGGCGACCCGGCGAACGTGACGATCTTCGGCGAGTCCGCCGGCGCGATGAGC
>JAYUDQ010000567.1:0-10698 GCA_043739745.1 Acidimicrobiia bacterium
GATACCGAGCATCGATGCGCGTCGTGCGTTGCGAGGCCGCAGCGATGAACACCTCCGGGCTGGCGATCAGTTCGCTGCCGGCCGAATGGTGCTCGCCGATCCAAGCGTCGTCGAAGCCGAGCCGATCGAGGTGCTCGATCATCGCCAGGTCGCGGTGCAGTGCGAGCGTCGGGTTGATGCCCGTCTTGTGCATGGGTGGCATGAAGATGCCGAACCGGAGCGGGCTCGCATGGGGTCGGAGGACGTTCATGGTCGATCAGCTTGCCGTGCCCGCATCGGGCGTGCCATCAGACCGGATCGGCTACGAGTTCGACCGACACGCCAACCCTTGCGTACGTCGCTGCGGCCCGAAGGTCCCGGGAGACAAGGAGCGCTTCCGGAAAATTCGCAAGAGCGAGGGCTACCAAACCGTCGTAGACGGCGCCGCCGACGATCCCCTGGCCGGCAAGCTGGGCGATCGCATTCGGGAACGCGACGATCGGTTCGCCATCTGGCGGCTTGAACCGATCAGAAAGGAGCGTCAGGGCGTCGGCCGCCGAGAGACGTGCGTCGCCGGGCAGACGGGTCAACACCGAATACGTCTCGATGGCCGCATGTCCTGCAAGATGGACTTCCCGCCGACCCACCGCACGGTTTGCCAACCGGTGCGCCGAGTGGCTCGCCATTACGAGCGGCACGGCGATGCTCGTATCGACGAAGTAGGTCGTCAACGCCGGCCGACATCGATCAGGGCGAGCACGTCTTCATCGGACACCGTGGTCGTCGATACGGCGACAAGCTTCCCCGATCGGCGGACAAGGCGCGCCGTTCGGCCACCCGGAGCGAGGTGGAGGCCGTCGCCGTACTCGGACACGTCGACTGTCGACCCCGGTACGAGGCCGAGGCGATCGCGGAGCGCCTTCGGGATCACGATCCGTCCCACTTGGTCGACGGTCGTCTCCATTGGGATCAGGCTACCAGTCTGCTACCAATCTCGCCTACGTTCCTGGTTGCGCTGCCCGACGACAACGAGCGGCAAAGAACACCGGAAGCGGAAGGTCTGGCTCGAAGAAGACCTCGAACTCGAAGCCAGCCCTGAGCACTGCATTCAGATAGGTCGAGAGCTTTCGGTGGTTCGCCCCGACTCGGCCCCGCACGCCATCGCCACCGGTTGTCCATCGGGATTCGTCTGCATACCCGGCCGGCGGCCAGCTCGGGAGCCCTGTCGGCGACCCGTCCCAACCGCCGGGGTAGCAGGGATGGAACAACGAGAAGCTGAACCACCCGGTCGGAGCGAGCACCGATCTGGCGGTGGCGAGCGCACCTTCCAGATCGTCCACGTCCATCAGGTCCATATGACAGACAACGCCGTCGAAACGAACGCCGTCCCACCATGTCGTCTGCGACACGTCGCCGACCAAATAGCGAATCCCGAGCGGCTGTGCACGGTCGAGCGCTTCCGCACGTTGCACGAGGTTCGCCGAGAGATCGACACCCGTCACCTCTGCCCCGATCCGTGCCATGTGCCCGGCTCACCTGGCCGTACCCGCACGCAAGGTCGAGCACCCGTTGCTGGAGCACACCGTCGGGAGGGAGCCGCTCGGCCATCCCCAACCTACGCAGTCAGATATCATGACCCCGTGAGTAAGACATCCGTAGAGATTGATCGAGATATCGCTGACCGCGCTGCGAAGATCCTGGGCACCACAACTCTGCGCGATACCGTCCACGCCTCGCTCCTCGAGATCGTCAACGCCGAACGCCGCCTCGAATTGGTGGCACTGCTCCGAGAGCCAGGGCGGTTCGACTTCGATGCCGCAAGCACGGCCTGGGGCGCGGACGAATAGTGGGCCGCGCAAGCTACCTGGCGGACACCAGCGCGTTTGCCCGCCTGTCGAAGCCGATCGTCACTGCCGCGTTCGCTCCCCTGATCGCCCAAGGCCTCGTCGCCGTTTGCGGCCCGGTCGTGTTCGAGATCGGCTACAGCGCACGCAACCTCGCCGACCATCAGGCCATCATGAGCCGACTCGACGCGTTCGAAACCGTACCGGTGACTGACGGTGATCATCGCCGAGCCGTCGCTCTGCAGCAGCTTCTCGCTGAACGGGGCCAGCACCGCGCCCTATCGCTCGTCGATGCACTGGTCGCAGCCTGCGCCGAGAGTCGCTCACTCACCGTATTGCACTACGACGCCGACTTCGAGCTTGTCGCCAACCTCACCGGCCAAGCCCAGCGCTGGATTGTTGCGCGCGGCACCGGCGACTGAGATTGGCCACAAGACCTGGCACGGAATCAGCGAAGGGTCCGTTTCTTGCTGGGGCCCGGCCTGCAACGGCACGCGACGAAGCCTGAGTATCGTCACGACCAGCATCCGGTTGGAGGCACATCGCTCGGCTCGCAAGGAGGCATCGTGGGTGCACCCGTTTCACTCGGCACTGCTCAGCGTCTACGAACGGCTTCGGCCGTCGCCGCATGCGTGGCGATGTTCACGATCATGGGCGCTCCATCGGGCGCGGCGATGCTTGACGCAGCATCACCGGTCACGACCCCGACGATCGCCGTCCCCGTCGCCGCGCCGACCGTTCCGCCAACCACGAAGCCGGCTGGCGCGAAGCCGGCAAGCGCGAAGCCCGTAGGCGCTAGCTCGGCGACGACGGCATCGAAGACGGTCATGCGCGCGGCCACCGGTGGTCATCGGGTGACAGCGACAGCAGGCAAAGGAGTCGCCGTCCGCGCCGCACCGAACACAACCGCAGCCACCCTCGGTCGCAAAGCCGAAGGCGCCGCACTCTCGATCACCTGCCAGGTCAAGGGGACCCTCGTGCGAGATACGACCCAGAAACGGTCCAGCGCACTGTGGGACAAATTGCGCACCGGTGGGTTCGTCGCGAACATCTATACGACCGCATACGAACCCACAAAGAGGGGATATAGTGCCGGCCTCAAGGCGTGTCCAGCGTCCAACTCACCGAGGAAGAGCAGCGCAACGGCGAAGACGACTACGGTGAATACAACGGCTAGGGCTGGTTCAGGAAGCGTCAAGCCAGGCGCCACGCAACCCGGCACCGTAACCGCCAAGACCACCGTCACCAACGCGAACTAACCCGTCCATGTGAGGCCGGATCACTGCGGCAGAGACGATCGTCATCACGATCATGGAATGCTGGACCGGCGGGTAGCGGACGCTTGGACTGATGACTGGAGCTCTCCCGGGGTCGGCGGAAACGTGAGCCGGAAGACCGGTCGGCTGCCGGTCGACTGGAGGCCGAGGTGACCGCCCTCGCCGTGGGCCAGCGTGGCCGCCAACGCCAAGCCGATGCCGTGGCCTCGTGCCTCGGCCGTCCTTCTCCGGAAGATCCGGGCCGGATCACCGGTGATGCCGTCACCCTCGTCGCTCACCGTCAACGTGACGCCGCGCAACGAGTTCGCGATCGCCTGGACCGTGATCGTTCCCTTCCCGTGGACTCGGGCGTTATCGACCAACACATCGAGGATCTGCTCGACGGCCCCACGTGACGCACGAACGGCGGCGAACTGGCCGTCCGGCATGGGCGGCGCGACCACCAACGCCCGATTCGCAGCCCCAAGCGAAACGGCCCATCGTTGCGCAAGGCCACCGAGCACGGCGTTGACATCGAGCACATTGCGGTCGGTCGGCACGTCCCTCGCCAACGCCAGGAGATGCTTGACCGTCGACTCGAGCCGGTCGACGTCGGCGAGTGAATCCTGCACCACTCCAGCGAGATCACTCTGCGGTGCGAGTTGCTCGGTCTCGAGACGCGCCCGGAGGCTGGTGATCGGGGTCAGAAGCTGATGGGAGACGTCTGCCGAAAACGTGCGCTCGCGTTCGACAAGAGCACTGATGCGGTCAGCTGCGGCATTCAGGGCGTCGGCCGTCTGATCGGCCTCGGCCAATCCTGAGCGGGGAATGCGGACCGTGAAGTCGCCGTCACCGAGGCGGACGGCGCCGTCGTGCAGCGCGGTCATCGGTTTGGCCAACCGTCGCGCTCCGAGAAACGCGACGAACGCTGCGAAGACCAGTACAACGACCGCCTGCACAGCGAGCAGCGCCCAGCGACTGGCCACCCGTCGCCGGACCGCGGCATGCGGTTCGGCCGTGCGCACGATGCCGATCATCCGGGTTCCCGAGAAGACCGGCTCCGCTGCGACCCGGTACCCGTTCGCATCGCCGATGACTGCATCGCCCCTCGATGCCGAGCGGGTCAGTGCATCGGCGAGCGCCGGACCCGCGCCACCGATCCGGCGGCCGTCGAGGGCATAGACGCCATCGAGCCGGTCGGGATCGCTCGGGAACGCCCGGAGCGTGAACGGCCGCTGCTCGAAGTCTTCCGGCACAAGGTGCCCGAGCCGGTCGGCGTCACGCTGGAGCTCCCGGTCCGCGGCATTCTCGATGCGGACCCTGTCCGAGAGCGCAAGTGGCACGGCGAACGCGCCGATGGCCAAGACGGCGATACCCAGGAGCGCGACGAGGAGCCGACGACGCAACCCCTCGTCACCCCGCCCGGCCGGCCTCGAACCGGTAGCCGACGCCCCGAACCGTGGTGATCCGCCCACCGACATCATGTTCGGGGCCGCTCTCGCCGAGCTTGCGCCGAAGGCTGGCGACGTGCACGTCGAGCGTCTTGGTGGATCCGAACCAATGCTCGTCCCACACCCGACTCATGAGGTCCTCTCGCAGCACCACGTTGCCGGCATGGGAGGCGAGCTCACGCAGCAGGTCGAACTCTTTCGCCCGGAGATCGATATCCCGGCCGCCCAGCCACACGCGACGTGCGCCGGTGTCGATGACAAGATCGTCGATCACGAGTTGCTTGTCCCGATCGGAAGGGTTTGCGGGCACGATCCGGAGGTGGGCACGCACCCTCGCCAAGAGTTCGGCAAGTCGGAACGGCTTGGTCACGTAGTCGATCGCACCCGAGTCGAGGCCGAGCACCACGTCGATCTCTTCGACACGAGCGGTCAGAACGAGCACCCGGATGGCCGGATGCTCGGCCGTCAACGCTCGGCACACGTCGAGGCCGTCCATGTCCGGAAGGCCGAGGTCGAGGAGCACGAGGTCCGGCACCGACTCGCGGACCGCAACGCGGGCCCGAGCACCGGTAGAAACGCGTTGGACCTCGTACCCCTGCGTCCCGAACGCACGGACCAGCGATGAGGCGATGCCGTCGTCATCTTCGACCACGAGGAGTCGCGGCTTCGTCGCACCGGGTTCGTTCATCTGCGACTCAGCGTACGGCGATTCCCCACTGGTGGCGCCGTCTCCACCGAACCGGGTGACCAACGTGTTCACGATTCGCGGAAAATGAACAGCGAATCGGGGCGCTATTTGGTCCAGCGGTACTTACCCTTCGCGTCGGCTTTGCAAGTGAGCGCGACACCAGCTGCGTTCTTGGCCTTCGTACCTGCGGCAGCGGCCTTGCAGAACGTGCCCGCCGTCGCAGTAACTGTGCCGGCGGCCGCCTTCGTTGTCGCGGTCTTGGCCTTGGTCGTCGCCGTCGGCGCCTTGGTCGTCGCCGTCGGCGCCTTGGTTGTGACCGGCGCCAACGTCGTCTTCGTAGCCTTCGTCGTCTTCGTGGCCGCAGTAGCCGTCGACCCGATGAGTCCGGACCCAGCGACAACAATCAGGAAACTGGCAAGCAATCGGCGTGAATTCATCTCGTCATGGTAGCGATCAGGACGTTAGCGGTAGGCAAATTCGCCGGAATCGTCGTTCACCTGAGGGCTGGCACTGTGTCGTCGATGGTCAAAAAGCGCACCAGTGAACGCACCGACACCCGACGTGTCTTGAGCTGGTCATGCGCAGTCGTGTGCATCGGCGTGCTGGCGACTGTCGACGGCGTACTCGCCATCGCAGTCGCTGCTTCGCTCGGGGCCGTGTACTCCGCGATCCGCTGGCGCGGACCGCGTCGCCTGCGCAAGGTGATGGTGGTTGCCAGCTTGGTCGTGGCAATGGGCGGTCTGGTCGGTGGGCTCGCCCTGCCGACGTATGCGCAGCGGAGCGCACCGCTGATCGTGAACCTCACTCCATCGGGCCGGGCCGCGACCAGCGCGCCGCTCACGGCTCGCCGGAGTAACTTCGAGATCCTCGGCTACGTCGCATCGGACTACGAGGACTCGAATGCCGGTGTCGATGGCGACGTTGCCCGGGTGACCACGCTCGCTCCGACCGGCATTGCCCTCGGGCGCCGGGCCGGGACACTCGAGGTCTCGGACGCATCTGACACGCTTGTCCGCGCCCATGCCGCGGGCACCCGTGCGCTCGCCGTCGTCTCGAATTTCGACGGCACCATCTTCAACGGCGAGCGGGTACGCGAACTGGTCGCCAGCCCCCCTGCCCGAAGACTTTTCATAAGTGCACTGACCAAGCTCGTAGCCCAACAGGGATGGGATGGCGTGGTGCTCGACTTCGAGAACCTTCCGGCAACAGTGCGCAAACGATACCCGGCCCTGATCCGGGATCTCGACGAGGCGCTCGGTGCCCGCATCGTCGATGTCGCCGTTCCGTCGTTCACGGATCCGACCGACCCCGACCTCGTCGGCTATGACCTTGGTGCGCTTGCACGCGTCTCTGACCACATCACGTGGATGGCCTACGACGAGCACGAGCTCGGTACCGGGCCAGGTCCGATCGCCTCGCTGCCCTGGGTGTCGAAAAGCCTGGACGTGGCGCTTCGTTCGATTCCGGCCGACAAGTTGCTGCTCGGCGTCGCGTCATACGGCTACGCCTGGTCGAGTCCGCGCCACGCGATCGAGTACTCGGCTCGCGAGTCGGCGAAGCTCGCGGCAGCACCCGGCGCGCAACGCCTCTGGGATGCGAGGAGCGGCGAGTGGCGCGTACACCTTCCGGACGGCCGCACGCTTTGGTACGCCGACGGCCGTTCGATCGCAGCTGGAGCATCGATCGCCCTGCAGCGTCATCTCGGTGGCATCGCCCTGTGGAGGATCGGGGCCGACGAGCCGACCGCACTGGATCAGTTGCCACTCGCCGCCCGGCGCACCGCACCGACGGTAGCCATCGCCAGCGCCGGAGCACGGCCTATCGAGGACGTCCACGCTCGGGGCGTCGTGGCGCTCACGTTCGACGACGGACCCGATCCGCGCTGGACCCCCGCAATCCTCGACATCCTGCGGCGGGCCCATGTTCCGGCCACCTTCTTCGTCATCGGCCAAGAGGCACAGAAGCACCCCGGGCTCGTGCGCGAGGCGATGCGCGACGGCAACGTCGTCGGCAACCACACCTACTCCCACAAGGACCTGTCCCATGTCGGGCGGCTCCAGGCCGAGGCGGAGATCGCTGGAGGGGCGGCCGTCATCGAGGGGATCACCGGTCGTCATCCGGTGCTGTTCCGATCACCGTTCGGTGCAGGCGACACGTCGAGCCACAAGGTCGGTGCCGACCAGCTCGCCAATGATCTCGGCGAACATGCCGTCGCCTGGAACGTCGACCCGCTGGACTGGTCGACCCCAGGGACGGCGGCGATCGAGGCACGCGTTGCGAGCCGGATCCAGGAACGCTCGATCGTGCTTCTGCACGACGGGGGCGGCAATCGCTCCGAGACGATCGCGGCACTGCCGGCGATCATCGACCACCTCAAGGCGCAGCACTACCTGTTCACCACCGTCGACGGACTCGACGGCTCGATTCGGACCCCCTATGTCGAGCGGCGTGGGCGGGCCTCGGAGCTTCGGGGTCTGACGATCATCGCCACGTTCCGACTGTGGGTCGCACTGCGGCGCGCGTTCATCGTCGCCCTGAGTGCGATCGCGGTTCTGTCGATACTTCGCCTGGTATGGACGGTGCCGCTGGCGATCCTCGAGTCCCGCCGACATCGTCGCTGGATGCGCGAGCGCGCCGCCCGGTCGGCGCGTCCAACCGGTCTCGCCTGGCCAACTGTCACCATCGCCGTACCGGCCCACAACGAGGCGACCGTGATCGCGAAGACGGTCGCCGCGCTCCAGCAGCTTCGCCACCCGGGCGGACGCGAATCGCTCGAGATCATCGTCGTCGACGACGGCTCGACCGACGCAACCGCCGTCCGGGCCGAGATGCAGGCAGCTCGATGCCCCGACGTCTGCGTGCGAGTGCTGTCGCAGCCTGCGTCGAAGAAGGCCGGCGCGTTGAACCGAGCGTTCGCCGAAGCTCGTGGCGATGTGGTCATCGTGATCGACGCCGACACGCTCGTCGATCCGGGCCTCCTCGAAGCGGTGCTCCCGCACTTCGACGACTCTGCGGTCGGTGCCGTCGCGGGGAATGTGAAGGTGGGCAACCAACGCTCAGTGCTCGGCAAGCTGCAGGCGATCGAGTACCTCGTCGCACTCGACCTCGACCGCCGCGCGCAGGCCTTCGCCAACGTGGTCGCAGTGGTGCCCGGCGCGGCCGGTGCGTTCAGGCGATCGGCCGTGCTCGAAGCCGGTGGTTACTCCACTGACACCCTTGTCGAGGATGCCGATCTGACGGTCACCCTGCTCGAGCGCGGCTGGAGGATCGACTACGAGCCGGATGCCATCGCCCATACCGAGGCACCGCAGACCGTTCGCGATGTCATGCGGCAGCGCCGCCGATGGTCGTACGGCACGGTCGAGGTGATCGCAAAGCACCGGGCCGAACTGCTGCGCCGCCGTGCCGGCCGGGTCGGACTGCTGGGCCTGCCGTGGATGCTGCTCTCGCAGGTCGTGCTCCCGCTCGCCGGACCGTTGACCGACGCGTTCCTTCTCTACCTCCTCCTGGCGCACAACCTCAGCGAAGCCGTGGGCATCATCGGGATCGCAGCAGCTGCTGACCTGGTCGTCTGTGCACTTACGGTCCTGGCCAACCGCGAGCCGAAGGGGCTTCTCGCCTATGTGCCGTTGCTCCGGTTGTTCTGGCGACCCCTCCAGTTGGCCGCGATCGCGGCATCGGCACTGCGATGGGTCGGCGGTCGGCCGGACGGCTGGCGGAAGGTCACCCGTTACGGATCGGTCGATCTCCGTTTGGTCGCTCATCCGACCGTCACCGACGCGGCCGGGAGCCCGGCATGAACGGCCCGGTCCAGCGGCTCCACGAGGAGACCACACGGACGATCGGTCAGGTGCGCAGCGTCTGGCAGCAACGCGGCTGGCGGGCTTTCAAGCTCAGCCTCGCGGCACCGCTGCTGGTCGTCGTCTGCGACACGATGCGCCGGCACCCGTTCTCGGCCCGAATCGTCGATGCCGTCAGCGCCGTCCGGCTCTCCCAGCCGATTTGGCGGGTCATGGCCCGTAGCCCCCTCTCGCTCATCGCACCCGCACCCCGCCTACCCGTCCTCGGCTCGGTCACCCAGATCGTGATCGTCCTGTTGCTGGCCGAGGCCTGCATCGGCAGCCGCAGGGCACTGCTCATCGCGGCCGCCACGCAGGTTGGCGTGAACCTCTGCGCGCATTTTGTTGTCGTCACGGGCCACCACTCGTGGCTCGGCATCACCATGTCCCATCTGACCGATCGCGACACGGGTCCGTCGGTGGCGGTGATCGCCGTCGGCATGGCAGTCGCTATCGCCTTCCGAACCCCGATGCTGGCACTGCTCCTTGCTGCCTCGATGGTGCTCGAGACCGCCGTACTCCCCGACCTGGCTGGACATGAGCACATCCTCGGCCTTGCGTTCGGGGCGATGTTCGGGTTGTTGCTCCTTGTTCGGGAGCACCCGCAGACGGCCCACGCAATCACCATCCGCCGCCGGACGCGCCGCATCGGCGCCGCGCTTGCCGTCGCCACAGGCGGGCTCGCGATCCACTCGGCGACGACGCCTCCTGCCCCATCGTCAGCGCGTCTTGTCTCCAGCATCTTCTCGGCCGGCGCGGCGCAGGCCGCAGTAGGCGTCGTGGCTGCGCTCGGCGTGGTCCTCGTGGCCCTTGCCCCTGCGCTCCTGCGCGGGCAGCGTCGGGCATGGCAGATGGCACTCCTGCTGATGGGCGTCCTCGTCGTGGGCCATCTCGTGAAGGGCGCAGACATCGAGGAGGCCGCTGCGGCGGCGGCTGCGGCGACGTGGGTCGGATTCCGCTCGACCTCGTTCCAGGGCAGTTCGGAGTTGCGCGCCGGTCGGCATGCAATCGCGACCTTCGTCACCGGACTCGGCGTCGCATTCGCTGCCGGTCTCGCCACCATCGAGGTCGTCACCTCGGGGCACCACCATCGTCGACTTCCCCTCGGACGGGCGGCGAGGGCTGTCGCCTCGGGCATGGCGTACCGTCCGGCCGTGGCGCTGTCCGACCGCCTCGACGACTTCTTGCGGCCCGGACTCTTCGGTGCCGGCATCACCATCACGGTGCTTGCGATGTGGCGGGCCCTGCGCCCCGTCGTCGCGCGGGTCGTGCAGGACCAGGCTCGCGTCGGGACCGAGCGCCGGGCCCGCGGCATCGTGGCGGAATACGGCGGCGGCACGCTCGACTACTTCGCGCTGCGCGACGACCGGACGCACTTCTTCCATGGCTCGACCGTCGTCAGCTATGCCGTCTACGGCAGCGCCTGCCTCGTGTCGCCCGACCCGATCGGCCCGGTCGGCGAGCGGCGCACCGCCTGGGCTGCCTTCCACGAGTTCGTCCATGAACGGGGGTGGAGCGTTGCCGTCCTCGGCGCGTCGAAGGAGTGGCTCGATGTGTACAGCGGCTTCGGGATGACGGGGGTGTACGTCGGCGACGAGGCAGTCGTCGATGTGGCCACATTCAGCCTTGCCGGTGGCGACC
>JAYUDQ010000568.1:0-1510 GCA_043739745.1 Acidimicrobiia bacterium
CGTTCGGATCGCTTCCGCTGAGCGTTTGCACGCCGCCGGCTTTGCTAGCGTCGGCCGCGCGCGTGCCCCGTTTGGGGGTACCTGACCTAAACAGTGGGCCGCAGCACTTTGCCCGTCGGAGACAGAGGAGTCTGAATGCGTCGTTTTGTCCGGATCTTCAGCATCGTTGCCGTCCTCGCGGCAATCATCGTGCCGACCGCACTAGCTCTTGGTTTCAGCCCGTACAACCCGATTCTCCCCGACGCGATCCAGGGCCTGCCGTACAGCTTCACGCAGACGGGTCGCGGCGGCTGCACGCCGTACACGTTCACGGTCAGCTCGGGCTCGATTCCACCCGGGATCCAGCTCCAGACGGGCGGGACGTTCACCGGCACCGCGACGCAGTCGGGAACGTGGAACTTCTATATGGATCTCGGTGACAACTGCGGCTTCCACGCGCAGCGCCCCTTCACTCTGAACGTGATTCCGAAGGTCACCGTCACGACCGCTTCACCTCTCGCCACGGGCATCGTCGGGGTGCCGTACTCGCTGCAGCTCACCGCCACGGGCGCCAGCGCGTACACGTGGTCTCTTGCATCTGGCGCGCCTCCTGCAGGGCTGACGCTTTCGCCGTCCGGCTTGCTCTCGGGCACGCCCACCACGGCTGTACCGCCGACGCTCTTCACGGTCCTCACTGTGGATCCGTCCGCCCCGGGCAATCCGGGTCGGTCCGACACGAAGCAGCTGAGCCTCGAGATCCTCGCACCGCTTGCGGCGTCGGTCGGAAGCTCACCGGCGGCTGAGGTCGGGATCGTGTTCAAGGGCATCACGCCGACCGCGACCGGCGGCAAAGGGCCGTACGCATGGTCGGCCGAGGGTCTCCCGGCCGGGTTGACCGTTGACCCGACATCGGGCGCGATTGCGGGTACGCCGACCACGGCGGGCTCGTTCACCGTTCATCTCAAGGTCGTTGATGCGACCACTACTGCCGTCAACGTCGATGTGCCGATCACGGTTGCCGCCAAGCTGATCATCACGACGCTGCGGTTGCCGCTCGCCAAGGTCGGTAAGCCGTTCCAGGCGATCGTCAAGACGCGTGGCGGTGCGGAGCCGATCAAGTGGAAAGTGACGGCCGGCAGGTTCCCGGTTGGCATCCGGCTCGACACGAAGACCGGTCTCATGTCCGGTACGCCACGCACCGCGGGAATCTTCTCGCTCAAGGTCACGGTGACCGACAGGCTGGGCGGCATGTTCGAGCAGTCGCTGAGCCTGCTTGTGAAGCCAAAGCCGAAGCCGATCAAGAAGAAGTAGCTCGAAGCGCGCAAGCGCAAAGTTCAAGGGCCGCCGGCGGGAGAGGATCCCCGCCGGCGGCCCTTTGTTGTTTCACGCGGGTACCTGCCGAGAAAGCAAAACCGCGCTGCCGCGCGGTTCTCAAAGGCCCATACGGGATTCGAACCCGTGCCGCCGCCGTGAGAGGGCGGTGTCCTAGGCCACTAGACGAATGGGCCGTGCGACCGGCGATTGTAGCTAA
>JAYUDQ010000569.1:0-10680 GCA_043739745.1 Acidimicrobiia bacterium
GCGCCAGTGGCGTCCTTCTTGTAGAACTGGATCTGCTCCACGTAGAGACGGCGGCCGTGGAACACGCCCATCCAGCGGTAGTCGGCCGGGTTGAACCAGTCGCCGCCGCTGATCTTGCGGGGACGGACCTTGAGGTACTGGTCACCGCCGGTTTCGTACGCGCCAACACTCTTGTAGAGCACCTCGGTGGCCTTCGGGTCGACCAACTGCACACCGCCGACCGCGGTTGTCGCTTTGAGGTAGGCATCGACTGCGGCCGATGCGTCACCGCGGGTACCCGAGCCCAACTTCACCGAGCGCCAGCCGTTCGGTGCCTTGGTCTCGGACGGCACGTTGGGGACGTTGCGGACATGGACGTCCTGCGCATTCGCCGTGTTCTGGATCGCTTCGACCCCACGCCAGGACGGGGGGCGACCCTTCGGACCGATGCCGTACATCATCCAGACCACCGACATCAGGCACAACCACCCGAAGAACGCAGCGCTGGCCACGAGGAAGCCGAGCCGGTTCCCCATGTTCGTGGCCATGATGAAGTACGACCCACCGCACAGGATCAGGAACATGATCGTGGGAAACAGGATGCCGCGGATGGTGGGGTCCCACCGCAGGCCGGCGACGATCGGGGCAAACGCAAGCGTCACTTCAATGCCTCAGCTGTTCGCCAGCGTGGTGCTGGACTGGGTGGTCGGATCGGCGGCAACCGTGATGGGTGCGCCGCCGGCGGTGGCCGGAATGGTGGTTGCTGTCCCCGCCACCGGGGTGACGAGACCGCGCTCGAAGGCGACGATCTCCTTGATCTGGTCGGTCGTGAGCACGTTGCCGAAGTACGCCATGCCGCCACCGGACCAGTGGTTCACGCCACCGGTACCGTAGGCCTGTTGGTCGGCGACGCCCTGGGCGATGAACGCCGCCTGGTCGGCCGGGTCCGGGAACTGCTTGGTGAGGCTGCTCTTGCGGAGCGACGGGCCGTAGTAACCGCTCGCCTGTTCTTTCGGCTGGCCGTAGCTGTAGCCGTTGGTGTGGCACCGGGCGCAGTTGAGGTTGAAGAGGATCTCACCATCGCCCGAAGCGACGACCTTCCTCGCGCTCGCCACCGTCGCCTGCTGTGCCGTGAGCGCGGTCTCGGCGGCGGTGACGGCGAGCTCGGCCTTCTCGGTGGCCAGCGTGTCGGTGCCCTTCTTCGCCTCGACGAGGGCCGCCTTCGCATCGACGATGACCTTCTCCGCTGCGGCGATGGAGGAGTCGGCGTTCTTCACGACCCCGGCTGCTGCCGACTTGGTGTCGTCGAGCAGCTTCGTCGACTCGGACTGGGCGACCTTCGCCGCAGCGATGACCGCGGCTGCATAGGCCTTCGACGCGTCGTGACCGTTGGTCGACCAGGCATTGTTGTAGGCCTCCTCCGCGGCCGGGTTCTTCTCGATCGACAGGTGCTTGAGGTAGTTGACCAGGTCATCGATCTGCTGCTGATTGCCCGGACCACCGCCCTTCACGCCCCAGGCCGGCATGGGGTTGTTCTTCGCCCCACCACGGCCGTAGATGAGGACGTTGCGGATCTGCTCGGGTTGATAGCGCAACGCGACATTGTTGATCCGAGGAGCCGTCCACGAAACCTGCTCGAGCACCGGTTTGCCGGTTTTCGGGTCGGTCTGCGGCGAGCCGTCGTCGTTGTACTTCCCAACGGTGAACGAGGCCACGCCGCCGCCGCCGCCTGCACCGTGGCAGCGGGCGCAGTTGAAACCCGGGTGTTCTTTGCCGACACCGAAAAGCTCGTCGCCACGTTTGACGCTGCGCTTGTCGAAACCGCGTATCGAGCCGACGTGGCGGCCGGGCTCGCCCAGCCAATAGAGCGGGAGGCTGAGCGCGACGACAACCATGGAGACGAGCGCCCATCCGAGGAAGCGGTCGAGGCGAGGGCCTTCGAACACGTCGTCGTTCGGGGCCAACTTGCGGTTCGGCGCGTCGAGGAAGCTGTCGACGATGTCGGTCGTGGTGCGCCGGTTCTCGAGGACGAGGTAACCGAGCCAGAGCAGGAAGGCAACAACCAGCACGACGAGCGCGATGGCACGTTGTGTCGATTCCGCAGCGAGCACGATCACAGGTTCATTGCTCCTCGGTACGCAGACATTCGGTCCGTCATGATCACTTGCCGCCTACGCAATGGGGGCCTTCGGCTTCCTGGCCGGTGGTGTTCGTGCCGTCGGCCGGACCGATGCGCACGGCGCTCGTGTCGACCGTGACGAAACCGGACCCATCGACGACGGCATCGAAGCGATCAAGGCCTCGCGGTGCCGGGCCGCCCTTGCGCTCGCCGACGCGGTTGTACTGGGAACCGTGGCAGGGGCATTCGAACCACTGCGAACTGTCGCACCACGGGACCTTGCAACCCAGGTGGACGCACTTCTGATAGAGGGCGACGATGCCCGCCTCCATGCCCTTGTACACGCCTTCGGAGTAGACCGTCTTGGCCTTGGCCAACCCCTCCTTCGGATAGGGCTGGATGTACGTACGAGCTTCCGGGAAGTACTTCGGCTCCTTCGAGCTCTCGATGTCGGAGAGGATTTCGCTGACCTTGCCCAGCTTCACCTTTGAGCCGAAACCGCCCGACAGGCTCGGCCAAAGCATGCCGAGGAGGGCGCCTCCGAATCCACCGAGACCGGCGATGAACATCACGATGGTGCCCCGGTTCATGAACTGGCGGCGGGTGACGGCGTACTGATCTGCGTCCATCGGCGGGCGCACGACATCGAGGCCACCCGGCTTCTCGAGCACGGCAACACTTCCAGCACCGCTGCGCTCGAGCGCCACCGAGCGCTCGAGGGCGCGGCCGGTCTGCGGGGGCGGGGCGAGGGCGGCTTCGGCGGCGGCCGACTTCGCCGCCGACTCGGCCTTCTTACGGGCTGAGCGGTCACGCTTCTGCGTTTCGCGGGCCAACAGCCCGGTGGCCGCGCTGCGGTCGCTGGAGCGGGCGGTGACGACGAGGAAGAGGGCGACGGCGACAGCGACGGCAACGATGGCGATGAGGAGGATGGTTCCGGTGCTCATGAGGTGTGCTCCGTTCTCGAGCTTGGGTGGGTGAGCGGTGAGGGGTGTGATTCGGCCATCACAACTCGAAGAAGATTCCCTTTTGCCAGGGCATGACGAAGTTGAACCCAGGGCCACGGAAGAAAGATCCGATGATGACGAGGACAGCCCAGAACATCATGAACACGCTGAAGAGCGAGATCGCAAGCTTGCGGTCTTCGGGCTTGTTGGACGGGTTCTTGTCCACGTACGGCGCCAGGATCAGCAGGAAGATGCCCATGCCCGGAATGGTCACACCGGCCACCATCGGGTGGAACATCGTCAGCAACTCCTGCAAACCGAGGAAATACCACGGTGCCTTCGACGGGTTCGGAGTCTGGTTGTAGTTGGCCAGGCCGAGCAGGGGCGCGTTGATGAACGTCGACACCACCATGAGCACGACAAGGCAGGCCAGCGAGGCCACGAACTCGCCGACGAGGAGGTGTGGCCAGGTATTCACCTTGTCGGTGGGCGTGGCCTTGACGTCCTGGATAGAACCGGCTTTGACCACGGTGAGCAGGCGCTGTGTATGGCCGGCCGGACCGGCGAGACCGGCGGTTGCCGACTGAGCCAGCGCAGTGGCGGCGGCCGCGGCACCCGTGCCGGGCTTGTCGAGGACGGCCACACCGCCACCGGTGGGAGGCGGTACGTCGTCCGCTCCGGACGCCTTCGCCGCCTTTGCGGCGGCGCTGCGGGCGAGGAGATGAGCCGGGATCTTGCCCGTCTTCTCGGCCTCGGCGTAGCTCGCTGCAGCGTCGACGTCGGGTGCCGCAGCTGCGACCGGCACTTCGGCCGCGGGCGTTCCGCCCTCGGCCGCAGCCTTCTTCGCGGCGGCACGGGCCTTCGCCTCTTCGGCTCGCTTCAGCAGGTGTTCGGGGACATCAGCCATGGGGTTTCCTCAGTGCACTGGGATGGGTGCGGGAATGCATGTGTGGGTCAGGTGGTCTTCGGCTCACAGCGGGCCGGAGATGCCGCCGTCCTTGCGGACTCGCCAGAAGTGGATGGCCATGAAGATCACGATCACGAACGGGAACAGCAGCACATGGAGCACGTACCACCGCAGGAGCGTGTCGGTACCTATTTCCACGCCCGAGAGCAGGACGAAGCGCGCCTGATTTCCGAACACGGGGGTGTAGCCGATCATGTTCGTGCCGACTGTCACCGCCCACAGGGCCAGCTGATCCCACGGCAGCAAGTAGCCGGTGAAGGACAGCAGGAGGGTGAGCGTGAGCAGGATCACGCCGATGACCCAGTTGAACTCCCGCGGCGCCTTGTACGCCCCGTGGTAGAAGACTCGGGCCATGTGCAAGAAGACGGAGAGCACCATGAGGTGGGCCCCCCATCGGTGCATGTTGCGCACGAGCAGACCGAATGAGACGGCCGTCTGCAATGTCCTGATGTCCTGCCAGGCCAGCGCTTCGGTCGGCCGGTAGAAGAACATCAGAAAGATGCCGGTGACGGTCAGGATGATGAAGAGGAAGAACGAGAGCCCGCCCAGGCACAGCGTGTAGCTCACCTTCACGGCATGGCGCTTCACCTTCACCGGGTGCAGGTGGTACAGGAGCGAGTTCATGATCACGTAACTGCGGTTACGTGGGGAATCGCTGTAGCCCTTCCGGAAGATCGAACCGGGACGGAAGATGGAGCCCCAGGCCTGGCTGCCCTGGACCTTGTCCACGGTTTCGGCCGCCTTGTCAGCGATCGTCGGTTTCATCGGTGTAGCCACGTGCGCTCCTGCTGTTCGATCTGTTGGTTCGTTCTCTGGGTTGTGCTGTTCGTTCTCGGGCGAATCGTGACGGAAGCGGTTAGAAGCGCATCCCGTACGAATAGCCGTGCTTGTTGTCGCGCATGTGCTGGTCGCCGTCCTTCGGCGCAACTCCAGCCTTGCCCATGATGATCACGCCGGTAGGACACCGGTCGACGCAGAGCCCACAGCGTGTGCAGACATCTTCATCGACCACGAAAATTACGTGGTCATCGGGATCGGTGCCGGGGGCGACGACATTGACCGAATCCTCGACCGTGCCGGCCGACAACATGTGGATGCACTTCCACGGGCAGATGTCGACGCAGCCCTCGCACATGATGCATTCGGACTGGTCGATGTGCAGGAACTGCTTCGGCTTGACGCTCTTGTTGAGCTCCTCGACGCTGATCTCGGCCAGCGTGTACGCGCCGGGGAACAGCGGCATTGGTGGGTTGGCTTCAGGCATTGCGCACGCCTCAGGCTTTCTTGACCAACGGCCGGCCGTAGGACGACACGGGCTCGATCGCCGCCTTCTCGGCCGCCGCCTTGCCCCGCTTCTGCCAGGCCGTCCAGATGAAACCGTGAGCACCAAGGAACACGACGTAGATGCCTGCGGCGAGCGCATCGCGGATCTTCTGCTTGTCGATCTTCACGCGGCCACGACCGAAGAACGAGACCCCATTCGGGAAGAACACGTTCTTTTCACCCGAGTACCAGTGGTTGTTCCACTTGTGGTTGAGGATCTTGTTGATGGGCCCGGCCGGGATGCCGATGGCGTCAGAACGCCAGTTCAGCGTCTTGCCGTCGGCCCACTTCAAGAAGAGGTCGGGAACGATCCCGTACGCCAGGAACATGATCCCGAACACGATGAGCCCGCCGATGATGGCCTCGCCCCACGTGACGGGCGTGCCGACAGGGCGGCGCTTGCCATAGAGGAATACGAGCGACACGCTGACTATCAGCGCTAGAAACGACCCGAAGAACGCAACCACTCGATTTGACCCATCCGTTTCGTGCCGGTTGTGAACGCGATCACATGCTAGTGGTTCACGGTTCCGGCGCCTGTCTGTTCGACCCGGTTCTACCACGGGGTCGAGAGCGGAGGCCTAATCACGGCGGTCGTTCCGAGGCCGCTTGGCGGTCCTCGCAGTGCCGCATCTACGGACCGCCGTGCCATCGCTGGAACCGAACGTGCCTTCGCCTGCCATCGCCGCCAGTGGAACGAACGCCCGTGAGCAGCAGTACGGCGTCCGAACCTCTGAAGTTAGGCGGTCGTGTCGACTCTCGCCTAGATTCGCCGCGTTCACCGCTCGCCTACACCCAGGACACCCCGTCCCTCGGAGGAACCGTGGCCGAAGTACCCCCCCACCTGCTCGATCGTTCGCGCGCCCGGCGCGCCGCGCTCGGCCTCGGCACCGAAGGAGGAGACGGCGCAGCGGCGGGTGCCACCGCGGCTGCCCCGACGCCCGTCGTAGCCGCCGGCCCGGCTGCGGTCGCCCCCGCCCGTACCGCCGCTCCCGCGCCGAGTGCGCCGGCCGAGCCGGTCTACATCGCGCCGCCTGTCCCGAAAGGCTCGAGCCTGGCCAAGTTGGGCTCGGTCTTCTTCCTGATTGCGACGCCGATCTGGGCGCTGTTCATGTTCAACTCGTTCAACGTCCCGAAGAGCCTCGTCCAGACGCCGGCGGAGATCGGGCAGACGCTCTACACCACGAACAATTGCGTCACCTGCCATCTCGCCAACGGCGCCGGCAAGGAAGGCGGGGGCGTTGGCAGGCCGCTCTACAACGGCAACGCCGAGCTCACATTCCCCGACCCCCTGGCGCAGGTGGCCTTCGTGAAGCACGGCTCGTGCCAGGTCGGCACGCCTTACGGCAATCCGAAGCGGGCCGGCGGCCAGCACCAGGCCATCGGGAACATGCCGGCCTTCGACGGCGTGCTCACCGACGAGCAGATCCTCTACGTCATCAGCTATGAGCGCTCTGTGCTCAGCGGCAAGGACTTCCCGACGGACCTCTACGCGAAGGTCGGCGAGCAGCCCAACCCGTCCCGCGTGCTGGCGCCTGGTGCTCCGGCCACGACGATCGCACCCGTATCGATCGACAAGGTGTGCGGCTGATCGGCTGCGTGTCCGGGTAGCGAGGCCGGCCGTCCTACGCTCGGCACTGTGGAACACGACCACCCCGACGATGAGGCCATCGACGCCATGTTCGAGGGCGGCGCGGATCGCTTCGAGGATTTTGACGGCGACGCCATCGAGGTGCCCATCGGCGCAGATGGCGAGCCCGACTGGGACGCTTACTACAGCGATCCGCGATTCGGACACTTCATCGGGTCGCAGCATGAGCGCCCTCCGTCGCTGCCGTTGATCAGGCGCTACAGCGCGAACGGGTCGGTGATGGCTGCCGTCGCTCTGGGCTTCCGCGAGGTGTTCGACCCGCACCGGGCCAAGGTCGAGATTGTGCAGGAACGAGACGATTCAGGGGATGGCGACCGGCCGGACAAGGCGTTCCATCTCGACTTCGACCCCGATGACCCGCGGGCGACGCGGGCCGTGGTGCGCCCCCACCTCAACGAACAAAATCCGTCGGCGGACTAGTCCGGATCACTTCGTTCCGTTGGATTCTGGGGCGGCGGCACCGAGGCCGGGGTGCGGCGCCGACGCTGGCGCACCAACTGCAACACGATCGCGAGCAGCAGTACGACCGGCAGGAACGGCAGGACGGAACCGACGGCTTGCGATACTGATCTACTGGCGGCCACGATCGCCCGCCCACCGCTGCGCAGTCCATGCATGAAGGATGGCTTCTGCCGAGCCGGCGAGCGTACATCGGATGGCTGGGTCGACGAGAGGGTGACAGTGATCGTCGACAACGCGACCTGGTCCGCGAGGACGTTGCGCTGACCCTGCATCGATTCGATCTCGGCCTCGCGGGAGGAGAGTTCACGCTCGATCTCGATGAGGTCGGCAGCCTTCGCTGCGCTGGCGAGCAGCGTACGCAGCCGATCGGCGCTGGCCCGTTTCGTTCGCAGGCGGCTATCCAGGTCGACGACCTCGGCCGTCACCTCGCTACTCGCGGTCGAGAGGCTCGTCAGCCGGCCCAGCCCACGGAGCCCGGTAATGGTCGCGTCGAATGAACCCGCAGGAACCCGCAGGACGATGCGGAGCGATGGCACCCCGGCGTAGTCGCCCTGCTGTGCAGCCACGAAGCCACCCTTGGCAGTCACGATCGACTGCACCTGCGCTGCAGCCGCGGCAACATCCGCCACCTGAACGGAGAGTTCCGCCGTTCGGATGATCATGCGTCCCGCCGCGGCGTGCGGTACAGCAGTCGAGGGCGGGTTCCTCGCCGGCGAGGCGGCACCGTCGGCGAGCGCGGCTGCGGCCGCGGTCGTGTCGGCTGCGGCAACCGCGCCGAGGTTCGTCCGAACGTCCAGTCATCACCACATCACGGTTGAACTGGGGAAATCACATGCGCAGACGCACGAACGCAGATCGACACAGCGGGCTTCGTCCCGGGATGAGGACAGGGCTCGCGTTCCATGCCCTCTGCGAATCTTTTGCGTTCCTGAGGCGGGCGGGAACCATCCCCGGGTCGAGCGGCGTCGAAGACGTCGAGAACAGTTCTGCCCTCGGGTCCGTATTGACCGAGCAGTCGGGGAACTGCGCTGCGCAGCCTGACGGCTCCGTCACAGATCCATCACCTTCCCGTCGTTCACTGAACGCAGTACCGAAACGTCGCAGTCATCCGACAGCACGCCACGAAGGAGGTACCTCCAATGGCCACCCTCACCCACCCTCGTTACCCGCTCGGTGCGCCGATTCTCGCTCCGCAGGCACCACGCCGAGTCCGCGCCAAGCGCGGCGACGGTGAACGTCTCCGCTTCGAGATCCTCGACGCAGTCGACACGCTTCTCGCCCGGGGCACCAAGGACGACGCCGTGTCGATCCGGGCCGTCGCCGATATGGTCGGTTGCACTCCCCCCGCCATCTACCTGCACTTCTTCGACAAGCAGGAACTGCTCTTCGAGGTCTGCGCCCGACGTTTCCAGCAGCTCAGCACGCACATCGACCTGGCGACGGCCGGCGTCGATGATCCACTGGCTGCACTCGATGCCGGAATCCGGGCCTACGTCGAATTCGGCCTCTCGCACCCCGAGCACTACCGGGTGCTGTTCATGGGCCAGAGCGTCCTCACCAAGGACCAGATGGACGAGCTCAAGCGAACAGGGGTCACCGGAACGGTGCGGCTCATCGAGCGCTGCCAGCGCTGCATGGACGCCGGACTCGTCACCGCAACCGACGCGAAGCTCATGGCCAACAGCATCTGGTCAATGGCACACGGCATCGTGTCGATCCGCATTGCCAAACCCCAGATCGAATGGCCGCCCATCGCCGCGACCCTCGATCACCTGGTGGGTACCTACCTCAGCGGTTTGCGGGTCCGGGCCGACTGAAGCGCGCGCCGCGAATGTCTGCAACTTCGGTCTCAGGGCTCAGCTCAGGCCGAGGTTGCCGGTCCTGTCGAGGACCGGCGAAACGCTACGGTCGCTTCCGGCCGAGCTCGACGATGAAGTCCCACTGGAAGTCAGTCACCGGCATCACGCTCAGCCGATTGGCCCGCTGGAGAAGATGGAACGGTCCGAGCGTTTCGGCATGCGCACGTAGTTCTTGGAGAGGCAATACAGACGGGAAACGCTCGATGAAGCGGACGTCGCGGCTCGTCCACCGCTGCTTCGCCGGGTCGCTCTTCGGATCGAAGTACTGGCTTTCCGGGTCGAACTGCGTGGGATCTTCGTAGGCAGCACCGATGATCTCGGCAATGCCTCCGATGCCCGGCACGGCACAGCTCGAGTGGGCAAAGAAGAACTGGTCGCCATCCGCCATCGCCCGCATCCAGTTCCGCGCCCGGAAGTTTCGCACACCGTCCCAGCGGAACTTCTTCCTCGGCGACTTCTCGAGATCATTGATCGAGAGCTCTTCGGGCTCGGACTTCATCAGCCAGTGCGCCATGTCGATTCCTTCGCGCGCTTACTGCTTCTTGGCAACGGCGACGGCCGACTCGGCAGCAGCCTCGATGGTGCGGTCGATGTCGGCGTCGGTGTGGGCGAAACTCGGGAACAGCGCTTCATAGGCACCTGGCGCCATGGCGATGCCTCGGTCGAGCATCTCGTGGAAGAAGGGGCCGTAGAGGCCGTCGGCATTGGCCGCGCGGGCTTCGTCGTAGTCGCCGATCGGCGTTGCGGACAGGTGCAAGCCGAGCAGCGTGCCGACACGGGGTGCCTGGATGGGGAGGCCACCGGAGCGAACCGCCTCCTCGAGACCTGTTGCCAGCCGAGCAGCCTTCGCCTCCAGGTCGGCGTAGCGGTCACTTGTGCAGTGCGCAAGGACGGCGAGGCCGGCCGCCGTGGCGAGAGGGTTCCCCGACAGTGTGCCGCCCTGGTACACCGGTCCTATCGGGGCGAGGGTGGCCATCGCGTCCCGACTGCCGCCGAACGCGCCGACCGGCAATCCGCCACCGATGATCTTGCCGAAGCACCAGAGGTCGGGCCGGACGCCCGACCACACGGTCGCCCCGCCCGCACCGAGGCGGAAGCCGGTGATGACCTCGTCGAACAGCAGCAGCGCACCAGCCCTGTCGCACGCCGCGCGCAGCCCGGCGAGGAAGCCGGCGGCTGGGGCGACGAAGCCCATGTTCGCGGCGATCGGTTCGACGGCGACGACGGCCACGTCGGCGCCGATCTCGGGGATCACGTTGTACGGCGCGACGACCGTGTCGGCGACGGCGCTGAGCGGCACGCCATCGCTGCCGGGCAGGCCTTGGTTGGCGATGCCGCTGCCGCCCGCGGCAAGGAGCGAGTCGCTGGCGCCGTGG
>JAYUDQ010000570.1:0-1508 GCA_043739745.1 Acidimicrobiia bacterium
CCGGCGAGCGCAACCGCAGCGATGGCGACGGGGACCTCGCCGATGTTGCGGACCGTCGCGTTCTTCGCCACGGCCGGTGCGCCGATCAGCGCCGCGCCGAGATCAAGCGGCGTCGGCGCGACCCCGAGGCCGGTGCGGAGAAGTCTGACGTTGACCGTGGCCCGGGCGATCTCGCCCGACGCCCCGGTGGCGACGACGAGTGCGCTGCGCAGTCCGCCGGTCTTCGCCTTGGCGGTGATCGTGATCGTGATCGTGAACGGGCAGGTCGCGCCGGGCGCCAGCGTCACGCCGAGACAGCCGCCGGGCTGGATGGCGAAGTCCTTCGACGCCCCGGCGAACCCCAAGCCGGTGATCCTCGCCGGTCCAGAACCGGTGTTGCGCACGAGCAGCGATGCCGGCGCAACGGCGTCGAGCGGCGTGATCGAACCGAAATCCACGCCAGCCGGATCGATGGCAATCTGACTGCGCGTGCTGGTTCCCTGGAGCGGCCCCGGTTGCACGATGTTGCCGGCCGGCGCCAGCACCGTCACGATGACACTTCCTGTCTGGAGGCCGGCACCGGTCGACGAGTACTGCACAGCAACGGTGCAGGTCGCCCTGACGTTGAGCACACCGCCGTTGCCGCAGGTGGAGCCGATGACGGCAAAGGGCCCCTCGGTCGTCGCCCCGAGGAAGCGGACCGGAATGCTTCCGACATTCGTGACGACGACCTCAGCAGCCGCTGACTTCAGTCCCACCTGCACGGGGCCGAAATCGAACCCGCTCACCTGGATGCGAGCCTCGTCCGGAGTCGGCGGCGTGGTGACGATCGGGGGCGGCGTTATCGGTGAGCCCCCGTCGAGGACGATCACTGCGCCACCGCCGGCCGTCGTCGGTGTTCCGGGCTTCGTGCTCGCAGCCGGAGCAGTGGTGGGAGTGGTGGGACACACGCGCGTCGCGCCCAGGTTGATGCAAGGGCTCACGGTGACGGTCGGCTGTGTCGGAGGGGATGTCGGCGGGGCCGTCGTTGTGAAGCAGTTGAACAGCCGCGCACAAAAGGTGGTCTGCACCCGGATGGCCGACGCTGCCACGGGGCGGGCACGGGCCGCCGTGGTGGTACCGGACGTCCAAAGGAGCGCAGCGAGACCGAGGACGACACTGCATACGATGACGGTTCTGCGCACATGGTCGCCGTAGCCGACGGGTCTCACCACTGCTGCGCGCCTCATCCGACGAGGGTACGACGATACGAACTGCACGGCTAGTACCGGAAGCGGAACGCCGATACTTCCCGGCGTTAGCCTTGCGGCTCGTGAGTCAACTCGTCATCGACATCGGCACGAGCGGCCTGCGTTCTCTGGTTGTGCGCCCCGACGCCACAACCACGGCCGAGCACCACACCCGCATGCCGCCCAGCTCGCCCTTCCAGGGAGCAGTCGAGTTCGACGCCGCAGCGATGGCAGGTGCCGCACTTGCTCTCGCTCGGCGCTCGATGGCCGAGGCCGGTCCGGTCCGGGGTGTCGGAATCA
>JAYUDQ010000571.1:0-1506 GCA_043739745.1 Acidimicrobiia bacterium
CGGCTTACCCATCAGGATGCGGGGCCAAACCCTCATCGGGAATTGGTCGCGGCCGGGCCCGGCGCCGATCGCACCGAAGCCAGCACCATGTCCGCGGCATCGCCGACCGAACCGGAGGTGTCGACCCGATGGGCTGACGGCCACGGATCGAACCGGCCACGCTGTGCGAGGACGTCCTCAAGGGTCATCTCGTCGTCGGCCTGCTCGTGTGACCGCCAGGTGAAACGATCCGCTCTTGCGGCGCTCGGACACTGGAGCTCTATCTCGGTGAAGACGAACGAGGCGGGGCCGGCGACTGCGCCCGCCGCGCTTCGCTGCGCTTCCGTCGAGAAGTCGGCATCGAGCACGACAGATTCGCCGTGCGACACTGCTAGCCCCGCACGGCGGATCATCTCGGCATACGAGGCCGCGTTCGCAGCAAGGGTGACCGTGTCGCGAATACCTTCTTGCTCGCGCAACATCTCATGCTCGTGGAGCACGACCGCGGAGAGTCGGTCACCGACCTCGTCGGCCACGGTGGTCTTTCCTGTGCCGGGCAGACCGCCGATGACCCAGACCTCAGGTGCGGCGGCAAGCAGGTGGTCCCGGGCCGCGTGGAGGAGTTGCTCGATCGGCGCCTTGGGGATCGGCCACGCCGAAGTTGCGAGCTGGACCGCCCGTTTTGCGGCATAGAAGTGTTCAAGCGACGCCGGTGCCACGAAGGCGGTCATCTCGCAATAGGTGCGTCGCAGATGGGCTGCTTCCGACGCTGCTCCCATGAGCTCGAGGTCGAGTGTCAGCGAGGCGAGGTCTCTTAGCACGTCGCCATGGCGGAGCCAGCCGTTCGTGTCGAGGCGGTCGATGATCCGAGGGCCGTCGTCGAGGAGGAAGACGTTGTCCACCCCGAGATCGCCGTGCCCGTCGACGATGCAACCGTGGTGAAGCCGCTCCTCGAAGAGGGGTGCGCAGCCATCGACGAAGCGAAGAGCCAGCTCGAGCACCTCGCTCAGCGGCAGCGACGTTGTCGGTTCGCTTCGGAAATCACCGATCGTCGCACGCCACCAATCCTTCAGCGCGTTGGGCGTGGACGAGATGGCGATCGTTGCGTCGGATGGGAGCGCGGCGTGGAACACCGACAGGGTGCGGGCCAGGGCCTCGACCGCATCGGTCAACGGCATGGCGGTACGAATCATTCGGCCGAGCTGCTGTTCGGCCGGAAGGCGTCGCATCACGACAACGGAATCCCGGAGTGAACCATCGGGCGCGAACTCGTCCTCCACGCGGAGGTACACATCTGCCGCAAGGGGCTGGTTGAGCTCGACCTCGTTCGCGCAGGCGACCTGGCGAAGGCGGGGCGTGGACCAGTCGATCCATCTCGCATGCATCGGACGCTTGCGCTTCCGCACGATGTCGCCGCTGAACTCCAGTATCGAAAACGCCGTTTCGACGACGGCCCTGGGCTCATAGGTCATGGTGTCAGGATGCGGGCGTCTCCGCTCCGCGCAAAGGGCTGTTCGCTCGGTATCT
>JAYUDQ010000572.1:0-1502 GCA_043739745.1 Acidimicrobiia bacterium
CCTCGGGCACCGGAGCGTGCCGGTTCCTCTCGGCGGCGGAGATCAACCACATCACCGGCCTGCACGTGGGCCCGGGGGTCGAGCGCGGCGACGCTTGCATCTTCGTCGATCCCGCGCAGCTGGCCGCATCGCCGAATCTCAACATGGCAGCTGCGGTGCTTCCGAAGGTCCTGGGACTCCTTCCGGCCGGACCTGCTCGCGCGAGCGTGGCGGTGATCGGCAGCAGCGACGGCGTTGGTGACGGCAGTGGCGACGGCGACCCGCCGGGCTGTGAGAGCTTTGATCCCGGCGTCGGTCGCACCGCGCGGGCGTTCGCCTGCCCGGACAACGGCTTGGGCTTCGCGTTTTCGGCCGGCCGATCGGTTGCTTCGCTCATGGTGATGTACTTTCCGTCCGTGCCGGGAGTGGCCGGCCTCAACACGGCGATCACGTCGCTCATCTCGACCGCGGTCTCCCACGACTGAGGTCCACACCTCGTGCTGGGATTGCATCGCGCCTTCTCGCGCGATTTCTAACGTGGCCTCTGGTACGGAATCGGACTCGTTGGTCACCCGAAGGTCGTAGGTGCAAATCCTACCCCCGCCACCATCGAAAGTGCTGGTAGGAGGCCCCGCCGAGTGCGGGGCCTCCCGCTGTCTTGGGGTCCTCTAGCGAGACCTCTACCGGGACCACGAAGAGCTCAGACGGAATCGGGACTGGTGGTGGAGCGCTGGGTCACGAACGCATCTTGGTAGTCAGCCGATGCGCGATCGCGACCGTTGTGAGGTGCGTGTTCGCCTTGGGCAGGTCAGGCATGATCGATGCGTCGCACACGCGCAGGTGTTCGTAGCCAATGACCCGGCAGTCGGTGTCGACGACGGCGGCCGGGTCGCCGGGCACGCCCATGCGGCAGGTTCCGACCGCGTGCACGTAGTCGTTCACGCTCGCGGTCAGCCAGGCGTCGATCGCGTCGTCGGAGCCCAGTTCGTCGATCGGTGTCGCGAGCGCCAGCACGCCGTCGCTGATCGACGCGACGGCTGGATGGCGCACCAGGTCGATCATGCGCCCGACACACTCACGCAACCGGGTGCGATCGCGGTTGTCCGACAGCATGCGGAACTCGACGACGGGGTCGGCCAAAGGGTCGTCGGACCGCAACCGCACCTCGCCGTGCGAGAACACACGCATGACTGCACCCATCAGCCGACCGCCCTCGAGCGCATCGTCGGTAGGGCCGATTGCCCCGAACCAGACCATCTGCATGTCGTTTGGTCCGACATCGGCAAGGCCAGACGTGTAGCGCAGCATGGAGCTGAACACTGGTGCGTTCGGTGATCGCATTCGTCCGGCGGGCTTCAGCGCGATCTCGAAGCCTGGGGTCGCGGCATGGTCTTTGAGGTTCGCACCCACCGGCAGGCCGTCGTCGAGGCCGACGCCTGATCGCAGGAGGATCGCGGGCGAATGGATAGCACCCGCGCTGACGATCACCTCGTGCGCGGCGATCTCCTCGCCGGTCGCTGTAC
>JAYUDQ010000573.1:0-25239 GCA_043739745.1 Acidimicrobiia bacterium
TCCTTCGCCGGTCAGCCCGTCACATGCCTGACGCCGTCCCGTCATGGCGGCCAGGAGAAGCTGCGCGGTGCCCTCGACGAGCGGGCCGTCGCCCGTCGACCAGTCGGTGTCGGTAGCCCGTAGTCGGAGGCCGGCAATGCGCTTCTTGCAGCCGAGCACCGGCTGGACGGCCTTCATGTGCTCCAAACCCATCGTGTAGTGGGCGATGGGAAGTTCGCAGGGCTTGCCCAGAGCGAGGGAGATGTCGCTCGCATGGACGAGCACCTCGCTGAGCACGCCGATCGGCTTGAGCCCGGGCGGCGCACTCTGGACACCTGCGCTCTCTCGCGTCGCCGTCACCATGTGTTCCGTCGACATCGCGGCGGTCATCTGCGTGACGAGCTTGGCGGACATCTTGTCGAGGTTGAACCCCGACGACAGGAACGAGCGGAAGATCTGTCCCTTCGACATCGTCGGGGAGACCAGGAGGTGCGCCGTCACTCCCTTGACGGTCCAGTCGTCGCACCAGGTGCGCGCATCCCACTGCGCGGCCGAGAGGGTCGAGAGATAGTCGGCCAGCGCCAGACGATCCGCAGTGATGGCAGTCCAGGGGTCCATGTCATGTCCTGTTCGTCGAGAGCGCCCGGATCGGCGTCGTCACGCAGACGACGAACGGGCGCAGGTGATTTCGACAGCTTCGCGGAAAGTCGCCGGTCGTGCGTTGGTGCCCTCCATCGGCGTTGGTCCAGACTGGCAACGACGCGCAAGGGGACGTGCGCACAGATGAGGAGCAAGCGGTGACGACGGTGTTCGAAGCGGGACTCCCCGAGACCGTGAGTCCGTCTGCGCTCGCCGACGGTGAATGCCCATGGGCCCGCTACGCCCAGGCCGACCGCTCGAACTGGGGTGCACTCTTCGGCCGGCAGCTGATCATCACCGACCAGTCGATCGCCCGGACGATCCTTGTCGACTCGCGGTTCCATCAGGGCATCCGCGTGGCCATGGAGCAGAACCCGGGCATCGACCCGCGCTTCCTGGCCCGGCGCAAGGAGGGCCTCCTGCTGCGTGACGGCCCCGACCACACCCGGATGCGCCGCCTGTCTGCTCGTGCGTTCACGCCGCGCGCGGCCGACCGCCACCGGCCGTTCATGCGCGAGGTGATGAACCGCCTGGCCGATGACGTTCCTGCCGGCGGTGTCTGCGATGCCATCACAACGCTCACCCAGACCTACCCGATCTTCGTGATCTGCCGGGTCCTGGGCGCGCCGAGTGAGGATGTCGAGATGTTCTCGCGCGTCGCCGAGACGATCCTCAATGCGCAGTCCGGCGCACCCCAGTTCCTCGAGGTCGGCCTCCTCGCGCACGAGGAACTTGACGAATATGTAGGTACGCTTATCGAACGGCGTCGCACCGATCCGGGCCCCGATCTGCTGACCGACCTCATCCAGGCGGAGGAGGACGGCGGCCGCCTCACGCGCGAAGAGATGCTCTACATCGTCGTGTCGGTGATCATGGCCGGGACGGACACGACCCGGAACCAGCTCGCGATCGGACTGCACCTTCTGGCCGACCATCCCGACCAGTGGGCCCGCCTCGGCGACGGCGCGCCGATCGAGGCCGCGGTCGAGGAGATCACCCGCTTCGCACCCGTAGGCCATGTGCTGTCGCGCGTGCCCGATGTCGATGTCGAGATCGCCGGCCTCACGATTCCCGCCGGGACGATGGTCGTGATGAACGTCGGGGCCGCGAACCGTGACCCTGCGGTGGCCGATGCGAGCGAGTTCGACACCATGCGGACACCGAGCCCGCCCAACCTCGCATTCGGCTTCGGTCCGAAGTACTGCCTCGGCGCGAACCTGGCCCGGGCCGAGTTGGTCGAAGCGCTGTCCGTGCTGCGCAGCCGCTTCACCGCCATCGAACACGCCGGCCCCGCACGCTTCCGTCAGGTCGGATTCATCCAGGGACCGATGGAGCTTCCGCTGCGCTTCACCCGCACGCCCTGACATCAGTCGATCGGCGGTGACGCACGCGTGCTGCCGCCGCGACGGACACGCACGCCGGACATCAGTCGATCGGCGGTGACGCGCAGCGACGCGCAGGATCAACCTTCGGGCGGTCCTGATCACCGAACCGGGTCGAAATGACCCCGATCCGCCTTCGAGGTGTTCCGAACCGCAGTGGACCCAGCCAGTGGCGGTCTGGATCACGTGGAGTGCCGGACGCAACCGCGCGTCGACGCAACCGCGTGGCCGTCAGTCGATCAGTCGATCAGTCGATCAGTCGATCAGTCGATCGGCCGCTCCGTCGGCTCGAGCGTGAGCTGACCGCCCGTGTACGGGTTGGCCAGCGCAACGGCTTCGTCCAACTCGACCCCGAGTCCCGGATCGGTGGGCGGGATCAGGTAGCCGTCCTCCCACTGCAATGGCTTCTTCAGGATCGCGCGGTGGAACCCGCTCCAGTCCTGGATGCCCTCCAGGATCAGGAAGTTGGGCGTGCACGTGGCGAGCTGGATGTTGGCTGCGCCACCGATCGGTCCGTTGTAGAGATGCGGCGCGATCTGGGCGTAGTGGGTCTCGGCCAGCGCTGCGATCTTCTTGCCCTCGAGCAGCCCGCCACAGCGGCTGAGGTTGAGCTGCAGGATGGAAGCGGCACCGGCTTGCAGGACCCGCGCGAACTCGTACTTGGTTGTCAGCCGCTCACCGGTGGCGATGGGGATCGTGGTCTGACGGGCCACCTTCGCCATCTCGTCGGGCATCTCCGGCGGGGTCGGCTCCTCGAACCAGAGTGGGTCGTACTTCTCCAGGCGACGCGCCATCCGTATCGCGCCCGACGCCGTGAACTGCCCGTGGGTACCGAACAGGATGTCGACCTTGGGGCCGACCGCGTCGCGCACGGCCTTCACCATGCGTTCCGAGAAGTCCAGCGATTCGAGCGACGGCTGCCTGCCGTCGAAGACGCCGTAGGGTCCGGCCGGGTCGAACTTCACCGCGGTGAAGCCGCGTTCCATCTCTAGCACCGCCTTCGCCGCATTGGCCTCGGGATCGGTGTAGACGGGGTCGTTCGCGTAGGCATCGACATCGTCGGGTGGGTAGAGGTACGTGTACGTACGAAGCTTCTCGTGGACCTGGCCGCCGAGCAACTCGTAGACGGGCTTGCCCACCTCCTTGCCGATGATGTCCCAGCACGCCATCTCCAGCCCGCTGAGAATTCCCCCGAGGGTGATGTCAGGCCGGAGTGCGTAGCCCCGGCCGTAGACGCGCCGCCACATCGTCTCGATCCTGAACGGGTCGTGCCCGATCACGTGACGAGCCGCGACGTCTTCGATCATCGTGGCGACGATGTGCGGCGAGAACGTGGCGGTGTACACCTCGCCCACGCCGGTGATACCGCTGTCGGTCGTCAGCTTGAGGAAGATCCAGTAGCGGCCGCCGAAGCGGGGCGGCGGATTGCCGACGACGAACGTGGTGATGTCGGTGACCTTCATTGCGGTCCTCCAGAAGCGGGAATTCGGTAGGCGCGCATAGTGAACATGCTCAGAACACGATCACGTTGCGGAGCGCCTCGCCCCGCTTGACCGACGCCATCGCCTCGTTGATCTCCTCCAGCGGGTACGTGCCCGAGACGAGTTCGTCCAGCTTCAGGCGGCCCTGTTGGTAGAGCGAGACGAGGTTCGGGATGTCGATGGCGATGCGCGAGCCGCCCATCTTCGAGCCCAAGATGTTCTGGCTGTACGCGGCGAGCGTGCCCGGGTCGATCTCGGACATCACACCGTTCGCGGGCATGCCCACGAGCACCACACTCCCGGCCTTGGCCAGCAGTGCGTAGGACGCGTCGAATGCGGCCTTCGCTCCGACGGTCACGAAGACATAGTCGGCACCGCGGTCACCCGTAAGTTCGCGTACCTTCGCGACGACATCCTCGTTGATCGAGTTCACCATGTGTGTGGCCCCGAATGTGCGGGCCGCTTCGAGCTTCGAGTCGGAGATGTCGATCGCGATCACGGTCCTCGCGCCGCTCACACGCGCGCCCTGTACGGCGTTCAGCCCGACGCCGCCAGTGCCGAACACCACGACGTGGCTGCCCGGCTCCACTCCGGCCGTGTTGGTGACTGCGCCGAATCCGGTGATCACCCCGCACGCCAGGAGGGAGGCCAGGGTGTGCGGGAGCTCCTTCGGCACCGCGACGACCTGCGACCTGTGCACGACCACGTACTCGGCGAAGGCCGCAGTGCGCAGCCCGTGGACGACCGCAGCTCCGTTCGCATCGGTCAGCGGACTGGTCGTGTCGAGGTGGAACGTGGCGTCGCACGTGACCGGTCTGCCCGTCACGCAGCCGTGGCATTTCCCGCAGGAACGGATCAGCGTGACGACGACGTGATCGCCGACGTTCACCGTGTTGACCCGCGGGCCGACCGCGTCGACGACGCCCGCGCCCTCGTGGCCGTAGACGGCCGGCAGCGTGCCGCCCCAGCCCCCCTCGGCGTAGGTGATGTCGCTGTGGCAGATGGCCGTGGCCGCCATCTTCACCCTCACCTCGCCGGCGCCGGGTTCGGCCAGCGTCAGCTCCTCGATGACGAGCGGTGCGCCGAACTCCCGGCAGACGGCAGCTTTCATGAAAGATTCCTCCAGATGTTGCGGGAAGCGCGGGCGGGGCACGGTGCGGTCCGTCGAGTACAGCAGAAACGCGGCGGCCTCCGTGCGCGGACGGACGGTCCCGCTCGGGCCAGACTGGGGGGATATGACGCAGCGCGTGGGTTTCATCGGTCTCGGCCATCTCGGAGGTCACCTCGCAGCCAGCCTTGTTCGGGGCGGAAACGACGTCACCGTCCATGATCTCGACCGGTCGCTGGGCGATGCGCTCGTTGCCGCAGGAGCGTCCTGGGGGACGAGCCCCGGCGATGTCGCGGCCCGGTCCGACGTCGTGTTCACGTGCCTGCCGTCGCCCGCAGTGGTAAGTAAGGTCGTCTGCGGGTGCGACGGGGTGCTGGAAGGGTTCGGACCCCGGGACCAGCCGCCGACCTGGATCGATATGTCCACGAACGATCGCGATGCCACGCTCCGGTTCGCCACGGCTGCGGCGGAGGCCGGGGTGTCGATGCTCGAAGCACCCGTCACCGGCGGCGTGCACAAGGCGGCGGCCGGGGAGATCACCGTCCTCGTGGGCGGCGACGAGGCGCTCTATGAACGCCACCGCGACCTGCTCGCCGCCATTGGTAGCCCCGTGCTCTACATGGGTCCGCACGGCAGCGCCGCGCTCATCAAGGTCATCACCAACATGCTCGCCTTCGTCCACCTCGTGGCCGCCGGGGAGGCGCTGATGCTGGCGAAGCGGGGCGGTCTCGATCTCGCAAAGGCGTTCGAGGCGATCAGGGAGAGCTCGGGCAACAGCTTCGTGCACGAGACGGAGAGCCAGGTGATACTCAACGGCAGCTACAACATCGGCTTCACGATGGACCTCGCCTGCAAAGACCTCGGCTTCGCGACGCAGTTCGGGCGCGAGCTCGGCGTGCCGCTCGACCTCGCCGGCCTCACGGAGCAGACGTTCATCCGTGCCCGGCAGCAGTACGGCGGCGGTGCATGGTCGTCCCAGGTCGTGAAGCTGCTGGAGGACGCGCTCGGCACTGATCTGCGGGCGCCCGGGTTCCCGGCGGTGTTGCGATGACCGCCACAGAGCTCGCGGCACGAAAGGATCTCGCCGCCGCGTTTCGGTGGGCGGCGCGCCTGAATCTCCACGAGGCCGTGGCCAACCATTTCAGCGTGGCGGTCTCCGACGATGGCCGGCAGTTCCTCCTCAATCCGCCCGGCCGCCATTTCTCTCGGATGCGGGCAAGCGAGCTCCTGCTCCTCGATGCCGACCACGCCGATCGGAACCCATCCGCGGACCCGAGCGCCTGGTTCCTCCATGGCCATCTCCATCGCACCGTTCCCCGGGCCCGGTGCGTCCTCCACACCCACATGCCCTACACGACGACGTTGGCCTGTCTCGCCGACTTCGAGTTCCTCATGCTTGATCAGAACGCCTGTCGGTTCCACGAACGCATCGCCTACGACCGTGACTATGCAGGCATCGCGCTCGACGACAACGAGGGATCTCGCGTGGCCGGGGTCCTGGGCGAGGGGAAGAGCGTGCTGTTCCTCGGCAACCATGGCGTGATTGTGATCGGCGCGACCGTGGCCGAAGCGTTCGACGAGCTCTACTACCTGGAGAAGGCTGCGCAGTTGCAGGTGCTCGCGCTGTCTACTGGTCGCCCACTCGCACTCGTTCCGGACCGCGTGGCTGCGCGTGCCTGCAGGCAATGGCTCGAATACCCGGAGATATCGTCGCAACACTTCTCCGAGATCCGCAACATCCTCGACGCGACCGAGCCCGATTATGCGAGCTGAGCTCATCTCCGTTTCGCTCGGCGATAGCGCGCTCCGCGTCACCTGGGCCGACGGCCGTGTCAGCACCTACCTCTACCTGTGGTTGCGCGACAACTGCCCGCAGCTGCAGCACGCGACGACGAAGCACCGGGTGGTGGAGACCTCGGAGATCCCCGGCGACGTGCGTCCGACGCGCATCGACGTCGCCTCCGACGGTGCCGTCGCGGTGACGTGGGCGCACGACGGGCACGTGAGCACGTTCGCATCGGCGTGGTTGCGGGCCCACGATTACTCGAACGGGGCGCGTCACCCGCGGCGGCAACCGACCCTGTGGGACTCGTCCGTGGCACCGCCAAGTGCGAGCTATCCGGATCTTGTGGCCGATCATGACGTCCGGCTCAGGTTCCTCCGCGACTTCACCGCCTACGGCGTCGGCGTGCTGCACGATGTCCCGTGCGTTCCGGGAACCGTTCTCGAAGTCGCCGGTTTGCTCGGCGAGGTCCGGACCACGAGCTGGGGGAAGGTCTTCGATGTCGTCTCGATGGAGGACGCCAACTCGGTCGCGTACACCAACCTCCCACTGGTCGCGCACACTGACGAGGGGTATCGCGACCCCGCACCGACGATCCAGCTCCAGCACTTCCTGCGGGCCGACGCCAGCGGGGGAGCATCCACGCTCGTCGACGGTTTCAAGATCGCGGCTGACCTGCGAGTGACAGCACCCGAGCAGTTCGACGTGCTGGCCCGGACGATCCTGCACTTCCACTTCGCCGACGCCACCGCGGAGCTGCGGGCGTCGGGTCCGGTCCTCACGCTCGATCCCGAGGGCGCTCTCACTGCGGTGCGGTACTCGAACCATTCCGTCCTCCCGTTCCTGCTGCCGCCGGAGCAGATGGAGGCGTTCTATGCGGCGTACCGGGCGTTCGGCCGCATGCGCGAAAGCGAGGCGTACCAGCTCCGCCTCGCACTCGGCGCCGGCGACCTCTACATCGTCGACAACCACCGCGTCATGCACGGTCGCACCGGCTTCTCCTCAGGCGGGGCGCGGCATCTGCAGAGCTGCTACATCGAACGAGACGAGCTGGCCAGCCGGCTTGCCGTCTTGGAGCGCGAGGCACCTGTGCGCCAGTGAGCTCCTGTGAGCTCAGTTGAGCGAGCGGAGGCGCAGTCCCCGAATCCGCCCGAAGTCCTTCGTGTTCCTCGTCGAGAGCATGAGGCCGTGCTCGAGTGCGGTCGCGGCAATCACCGCATCGGGCAGTCGGACGCCGAATTCACGAGCGACTCGCCCGGCTCGCTCGGCGATCGCCCGATCAACCGGAAACTCGCGGAACGGCGCAAGGATCTGCGCGCTGAGGTCTGTGGCGCTGTTCCCGGCGAACAGCTCAGTCCGCGTGATCACTGAGTAGTGCAGCCGGTGTCGTCCCGGCCGGAGCTCCGACGCACCACGCAGGTGGTCGATGAACACATCGGTGTCGACGAGGATGTCAGCCACGACGCCACTGGTCGCGCGAAGGGGCAGAAGCCGATGGGTCTGCCCCGAACGTTGCCGCGAGGGCAGCAGAGGGGTCGACATCGTCGCCGAGATAGTCATCGACCGCTCTGCGAATCACCTCTGCCATCGTCACGCCTTCGGCGGCCGCAGCAGCATCGATGCGCCGACGCTGCTCGTCGGTCAGGTAGACCTGGGTCCGAGTCGACGACATACAGCAAGTATATACAGCACGTAGGCGAAAATTCGACAGCAACGGCCAAGAGGCGGCCGAGTTCTACGTCTCGATCTTCCCGAACTCCCGGATCACGCAGATGTCCTACTACGCCGAGGGTGCGCCGGGTCCGGCCGGATCGGTGATGACCGTCGACTTCGTGCTCGACGGCACCGAGTACACGATCATCAACGGCGGCCCGCAGTTCCACTTCGACGAGGCCATCTCACTGCACATCAACTGCGCCGACCAGGACGAGATCGACTACTACTGGGCCAAGCTGACCGACGGAGGCGAGGAAGGTCCGTGCGGTTGGCTGAAGGACAGGTACGGCGTGTCCTGGCAGGTGGGGCAGCCGGACGCGATGTGGACACTGCTGAACGACCCGGACAAGCAGCGGGGCCAGCGGGCCATGCAGGCGATGTTCGGGATGAAGAGGCTCGACATCGCTGCGCTCTTCGCCGCCCCGACGGTGCCTGACACGGGCTGCGTTTCGGAGCCAAGGCCAGGTTAGGTTTCCGGGCATGGACATCGTGCGCGTCTTCACCGGACCGGACGGCCAATCGCACTTCGAGGACGTCGCCGTTGCGCTCGACGACCTCGGCCCGATGGGCCTCATCTCGAAGCGCTGGCCGGGCAGCGGCGTCCAGTTCCGCGAGGTGGACGGTGACTACCACCTCGACTACCACGTGGCCCCCCGCCGTCAGTTGGTCGTGAACCTCACCGGCTCGGTCGAGATCGAGGTCGGCAGTGGCGAGAAACGCCTGCTCGGTCCCGGATCGATACTGCTCGCAGAGGACACCGCCGGGCAGGGGCACATCAGCCGCAACGTCGGCGGCGAGGCGCGCACGTGCCTGTTCGTGCACCTCGATCCCGCACCGGGATCCTGATCATGAGCGAGCGCAAGCGAGCGAACAGTCGAGCACAGCGCCC
This sequence comes from Acidimicrobiia bacterium, assembly GCA_043739745.1. Classification (GTDB taxonomy): domain Bacteria; phylum Actinomycetota; class Acidimicrobiia; order Acidimicrobiales; family JANYDT01; genus JAYUDQ01. The sequence continues at coordinate 8,978 of JAYUDQ010000573.1, forward strand.
GCGTCAGCGGGCGACCCGAGGCATGCCGAGGGTGGTCCGATGACCGCCACGCTCGACTGGTACGGCTGCGCGACCTTCCGCCTCAAGGTCGCCGGTCTCACGATCTTCCTCGACGCCTACATCGACCGAGCCGAGGGCGCCGCTGGCACCGGGCTGACCGCCGACAGCGTCACCGAGTGCGACTGGATCGTCGTCGGCCATTCCCACTTCGACCACCTGTGGGGTGCCGAGCGCATCCTGGCCAACACGTCGGCGAAGTTGATCGCCAGCTACGAGAGCGTGCGGGTGATGGAGTCGGCCGGTGTGCCGCTCGACCGGATGATCTGCGTCGGCGGTGGCGAGACGGTCGATCTCGGCAACGGCGTGAAGGTGAGCGTCTACCCGAGCCAGCACAGCTGCGTGTGGTCGCACACGCAGATGTCGCAGTCCGGCGAGGTGTGCCTCGGCGACCTCGGCGTCACGTGGCAGGAGCAACAGGCGCGCATGGCGAAGCTGACCGGCCACCTCACCAGCCTTGGGCCCGCCGCGGCGGAGCACATCGGCAGAGGCTTCAGCGGCCACAGCACCCGCGGCGACGGCGGCGCGCTCGTGTTCCTGTTCGAGACGCCTCTCGGAACCGTCCTGTTCCAGGACACGTCCGGTCACTGGACGGGCGTGATGGAGCGGCTCGCGCCCGATGTCGCGATCATCGCCGCGGCCGGCCGGGGCAACATCGACGGCGAACCGATCCAGGGCTCGCTCGCAGAGTTCGTCGCCCGGCAGGTCACGATGCTGGCCCCGAAGCAGGTGATCCTCGGCCATCACGACGACTGGCTGCCGGGCTTCTCGGTGGCCACCGACATGCAGCCGATCCGCGACGCGCTGGCTTCGGCCGCACCCGACGTGGTGCTGCTCGAGCCCGGCTACCTCGCCGGCACCGAGCTGTTCGGGTAGCCGGCGCTCAACGCGGCGCCGACGATCGGAACATCTGCCCGCGGCCAGCGGGCGAACCATCCGATCGTCCCGATCCCGCGCCTCTCGGAGCCACGACGAAGCCGCAGATCGCCGGCTACTTCTGCGTGCCCACCTTAAGGTCGCGGAAGGGCTGGTCCTTGTCGACCATTGGCTCACGGGGCAGGCCGAGCACGCGGTCGCCGATGATGTTCTTCTGGATCTCGTCGGTGCCGCCGGCGATGTGCGACGCGAAGCTCGACAACATCATGTGCTGCCACAGGTCGGCCTTCGGATCGTTATCGGGCGCGATCAGCGACATGCCGAAGATCGAACCATTCAGCGCGCGTATCAACCTGGCGATCTTCGCCCCGTGGAGCTTGCCGAGCGACCCACCTGGGCCCGGCGTCTTGCCCGCCTTGAGGGCGGCACGGGTCTGCAGCGACACGAGGCTCTTGGCCGTCTCCTCCATGTAGATCTGCACGAGGCCCTGCCGCACGACCGGATCGTTCGACACGCCGCGCTTCTTCGCCTCGTCGATCAGCCGATCGCTGTTCGGGTGGGTGACGCCGCTGCTCGAACCGGTGCCGATGGCGACGCGCTCGTACATGAGCATGGCCGTGGCCAAGCGCCAACCGTCGTTGTACTCACCGATCATCCAGTCGGCCGGGATGCGCAGGTCGGTGAAGAACACCTCGTTGAAGTGCTGGCCTCCGTCGATCTGGTGGATGGGCCGGATCTCCACGCCAGGCGCCTTCATGTCGACGATGAACATCGAGATGCCGGCGTGCTTGGGCTGGTCGGGGTCGGTGCGGGCAATGAGGATGCCGTACTCGCTCTGGTGGGCGAGTGTGGTCCACACCTTCTGGCCGTTGATGATCCACTCGTCGCCATCGCGCACGGCGCGGGTCTGCAGGCTGGCGACGTCGGAACCGGCACCCGGCTCGGAGAACATCTGGCACCACAGGTCCTCGCCGCTGATGTTGCGGGGTAGGAACTTCGCCTTCTGCTCGTGGGTTCCGTACTCGTGCATCATCGGCAGGCACATGCCGTGCGAGATCGTGAGCTGGCCGGTCATGTCGGGGTGGTGGCCGACCTCCTCGCGATAGATGCGGTCGTGCTCCCGGGTGAGCCCGGCGCCCCCATATTCCTTCGGATACGTGAGCCCGGCCAGACCGGCATCTGCCAGCTTCTTCTGGAAGGCCCTGTTGGCGGCGACCGTGAACTCGTCACGCGGGTCGGGCCCGGGGATTCGGATGCCGGTGGCGTGCTCGTCGAGGAACGCCTTGCAGCGCTGGCGGAAGGCATCGGCTTCCTCGGTGGTCAGCTCGCTCGTGCTCATCGGGTGCTCCAAGATCGTCGTTGGTCGGGATGGCCATCGGTCGGGTGCCGACCGCGTTCGCCCTTACGTTGGCAGGTCGGCGGTCGATCGGTCCAAACTCGCTGCCCATCGTCGTCGGCGGAATTGTGCGGCCTCGGCGATTTCGTTGTGCGTGATCCGGATCACGGTGGAGTTCGTTTCGGCGTGCTTTGCTGAGCGGGTGCGCGATAGGCGAAAGGCCGATCTGCGGCCTGCGAACGCGGGTCGGGCCCGATGACGCCCGATCGCCGGACGAAGGCCGAGCTCGCTGCCGCGTTGGCGGATTCGTTGGCTCTCCAGGCCGCAACGAGCGATGTGCTCCGCCTGATCAGTGCGAGCCCGGGCGACTTGCGGACCGTGCTCGACGACATCCTCGCCAAGGCCGCGGTGCCTGGCCGGGTCGGATGGCGGGATCGACCTCGTCCTGCTCGACGTGATGATGCCGCGCCTCGACGGGTTCGCCGTGCTCGAACGTCACCGGAACGACCCGGCGATCCGCCACATCCCCGTCATCATGATCTCGGCCCTCGACGACATGGCGAGCATCGTCCGCTGCATCGATGCGGGTGCCGTCGACTACCTCCCGAAGCCGTTCGACCCGGTGCTCCTCAAGGCGCGCCTCGGCGCCTGCATGGAGGCGAAGCGGCTGCGCGACGCCGAGGGCGAACTGCGCGCATGGGTCACGTTGGGAAGGCGCTCGCCGACATCGGCGTCGAACCCGAGCTGGTCACGCGCATCCTGCTCCGGGTCACGACCCGTCAGCGGATCTGTCTGACCCGCCCCTCACTGCCCCATTGCCGGTCTGCAGTCCACGCCAGCGCGTCCTTGCGTTCGGCCAACGCCAGGCACAGCCGGTCTGGCAGCGAGAGACCGGTGCCGGTTCGCCACGTCTCGGCGGCCCGTTCGGCGTCGGTGACGCCCACGGACTCGACGTCGAGTCCGTAGCTGGCGAGGAGCGCACGCGCGAGTTCCCAGTCGCGACCATGGCTGCGGATCTTCTGGGCCACCTCCGACCAGTTCGCGGCGCCGCAAATCCCGCCGTCGACGAGCGCCGCCTCGACCACCTCGGCCCCCTCCTCGCCCCGCAAGAAGGCCAGCAGAGCGGAAGCGTCGAATACGTTCATGCGACATCTTCTGCTGCTGCTTCGCCCCGACGATCGGCGAGCAGCTCGTCGACGAGATCCACACCAGCCAGGTCGGTGCGCACGAGCGCCTTGGCCTGGTCGCGGCTCAAGAGGACCACGCCGCGGGGAGTCTCGATCAGGACCAGCACGGAACCTTCGTGCATGCCGGTCCGATCCCGCAGCTCGGCCGGGACGACGAACCGACCTCGATCTCCCATCGTCACTGTGTACGTACCACCCATGTCGAAAGAATGCCGTTGCGGACGCGGGGTGGGCATTGCCCTTCCCGCAGAGTGGTTATCAACCGCGGTGCGGGAAGAAGTGCACAGGACCGGCTAGGTTTGGCCACCTACACACCACCCGCTGGGAGATGACGTGAGCGAGACCGAAGAGGCCGGCACCAGGCGCCGACGCAGCCGTGCCGAAGGTGGCCGCAGCGAGCGTGGTGAGGTCCGCAAGGTCCTCCCGCCCCAGCGTCCCCCCACGCAGCCCCAGATGCGCTACAAGCCCGTGGAGGCGGTGTCCGGGGAGGGTCTCGAGGCCATCCACGACACGTCGATGCAGATCCTCGAAGAGATGGGGATGGACTTCCTCGATCCCGACGCCCGGGCCCTGCTGGCGCGGGCCGGCGCCCGCGTCGAGGAAGGCTCCAACCGCGTCCGTTTCGACCGCGAGATGGTCATGGAGTTCGTGGCCAAGGCCCCGTCGAACTTCACGTTCCATGCCACGGACAAGGAGCACAACCTCCATATCGGCGACGACAGCATTGCCTTCTGCGCCGTGGCCAGCCCGCCCAACGTGGCCGGCCTCGACGGCCCGCGGCGGGTCGGCAACCGGCTCGACTACCAGAACCTCGTCCGCCTCACCCAGATGCTCAATTGCCTCCATCTCATGGGCGGCTACCCCGTCGAACCGACGGACATCCATCCCGGGATTCGTCACCTCGACGCCACCTTCGATGCGCTGACGCTGTGCTCCAAGCCGCTCCACGTCTACAGCCTCGGCCGTCAGCGCAACCAGGACTGCCTCGAGATGATCCGCATCGCCCGCCAGGTCGACCACGACACGCTGGAGCGCGAGCCGTCGGTCTTCACGATAATCAACTCCAGCTCGCCGCTGCGCCTCGACACGCCCATGCTCCAGGGGATCATGGAGTACTCCGCCCGCAATCAGATCATCGTGATGACGCCGTTCACGCTGGCCGGTGCGATGGCGCCCGTGACCCTCGCCGGCGCGCTGGCGCAGCAGAACGCCGAGGCACTGGCGGGCATCGCGTTCACCCAAGTCGTGCGGGCCGGGGCGCCGGTCGTCTATGGCGGGTTCACCTCGAACGTCGACATGCAGTCGGGAGCGCCGGCGTTCGGGACCCCGGAGTACATGAAGTCGGCGCTTGTGGGTGGCCAGCTGGCGCGTCGCTACAACCTGCCGTACCGGTCGTCGAATGTGAGCGCGGCCAACTCGCTGGATGCACAGTCCGCATATGAATCGGTGTTCGCGCTGTGGGGGGCGATCATGGGCGGCGCCAACCTCGTCATGCACGGCGCCGGCTGGATGGAGGGCGGTCTCCATGCGAGCTACGAGAAGATGATCCTCGACGCCGAGCTCATCGGGATGATCGGTGCCTTTCTCGAGCCGATCGTGGTCGACGAGGGCACGCTGGCGATGGACGCGATCCGTGAGGTCGGGCCCGGTGGGCACTACTTCGGCGCCGCCCACACACAGTCGCGCTACCGCGACGCGTTCCACAAACCGATGCTCTCCGACTGGCGCAACTACGAGGCATGGGAGGAAGCAGGCAGCCCCCAGGTGCCGGAGAAGGCCAACAAGATCGCCAAGGCCCTGCTCGCCGCCAATGAGCAACCGCCGATGGAGGCTGCCGTCCTGGAAGAGCTCGAAGCATTCGTCGCCCGCCGCAAGGCCGAGGGCGGCGTCCCGACGGACTATTGAGTTGAATCATATGTGCACATTGGGAAAGGCTGTTCTGTGAAGTCATCTGCGCGCGTCGTTGTGATCGGTGGGGGAGTGGTCGGCGCCAGCGTGCTCTACCACCTCACGAAGGCCGGTTGGACGGATGTGGTGCTCGTCGAACGGCGTGAGCTCACGTCGGGTTCGACCTGGCATGCGGCCGGGGGGATGCACACGCTCAACGGTGATCCGAACGTGTCGAAGCTCCAGCAGTACACGGTCAACCTCTACAAGGAGATCGAGGCGCAGTCCGGGCAGGACTGCGGCATCCACCTCACCGGCGGCCTCATGCTGGCCGACAACCAGACCCGGCTCGACTGGCTGAAGATGGCGCAAGCCCGGGGTCGCTACCTCGGCATGGAACTCGAGATGATCTCGCTCAAAGAGGCGCAGGAGATGTTCCCCGTGCTCGACCCGCAGCACTTCGTCGGCGTGCTCTACGACCCGGTCGAGGGCAACGTCGATCCGTCCGGCGTCACCCACGCGTACGCCAAGTGCGCCCGCATGGCCGGCGCCGAGGTCTATCGCAACACGTGGGTGCACGACCTCACGCAGAATGTCGATGGCACCTGGAACGTGATCACGGATCAGGGCAACATCCACGCTGAGCACGTCGTGAACGCTGGCGGGCTGTGGGCTCGCGAGGTGGGCCGCATGGTCGGTCTCGAGCTGCCGGTGCTGGCGATGGAGCACATGTACCTCATCACCGAGGACATGCAGGAGGTCGCGGATCACGAAGCTGCGACAGGCCAGGAGATGCCCGTCTGCATGGACTTCTCCGGCGAGATCTACATCCGCCAGGAGCACGGCGGCATCCTTATGGGCACATACGAACAGGCATGCAAGCCGTGGTCGCCGAAGGAGACGCCGTGGGACTTCGGGGCCAAGTTGCTCGAACCCGACCTCGACCGCATCGCTCCGCAGCTCGAGATCGCGTTCCAGCACTACCCAGCGCTGGCCACGGCCGGCATCAAGAACGTCATCAACGGGCCGTTCACGTTCGCGCCCGACGGCAACCCCCTCGTGGGCCCCATTCGCGGCCTGCGCAACTACTGGGTGGCGTGTGGCGTCATGGCCGGGCTGTCGCAGGGCGGCGGCGTCGGCCTGGCGCTGGCCAACTGGATGACCGACGGCGACCCCGGCCTCGACATCTGGGGCATGGACGTCGCCCGCTACGGCGACTGGGCCAACCTCGGCTACACGAACAAGAAGGTCCGCGAGAACTACTCGCGTCGATTCCGCATCACGTTCCCGAACGAGGAGCTCGCGGCCGGCCGTCCACTTCACACCACGCCCATCTACGACCGGCTCAGTGCGGCCAACGCGGTGTGGGGTGCGGGCTTCGGGCTCGAGCATGCGCTGTGGTTCCAGAAGCCTGGCGACGAGCCGGTCGAGAACGTCACCTACCACCGGTCGAACGCCTTTCCGCTCGTGGCCGAGGAGTGCACCGCGGTGCGCGAGCGCGTCGGGCTCACGGAGATCTCGAACTTCGCCAAGTACTCGGTGAGCGGCGTCGGCGCTACCGAGTGGCTCTCCTCACTACTGACAGCTGCCATGCCAAAAGTCGGCCGGGTCACGCTCACGGCGATGCTCAACCCGAAGGGCCGCATCGTCGGTGAGTTCACGATTGCCCGCGCAGCGGAGAACCACTACTACCTGTTCGGCTCGCAGGCTGCCGAGGTGCACCACAGCCGCTGGTTCCTCGACCATCTGCCAGCTAGCGACACCGTCCGCTTTGAAGTGCTGGGGCTGCGCCTCGTCGGCCTCTCGCTGGCCGGGCCGCATGCGCGTGACGTGCTGCAGGCCGTCACCGACACGGACGTGTCGAACGCAGCGTTCAAGTTCATGGACTTCAAGCAGATCGAGATCGGCTCGATCCCTGCTCGTGTGGGGCGACTCACGTACAGCGGCGATCTCGGCTACGAGATGTGGGTCGCGCCGGAGTACCAGCGGGCCCTTTTCGACGCGCTGATGGCGGCCGGGGAGCAATACGGCATCCGGCTGTTCGGCTTCCGGGCGCTCATGTCGCTGCGGCTGGAGAAGAACTTCGGCACATGGTTCCGTGAGTACCGGCCGATCTACACACCGCTCGAATCGGGCATCGACCGCTACCTCAAGTTCGACCACGACTTCATCGGCCGTGCCGCAGTCGAGGAGGAGATGAAGACCGGTCCGGCCCGCAAGCTCATCTCCCTCGTCGTCGATGTCGCTGCCGGAGACGACGCGGCCGATGTGGTGGGCGACGAGCCGATCTGGCACAACGGCGCGGTCGTCGGCTGGGTCACGTCCGGCGGTTACGTGCACTACAGCAAGAAGTCGGTCGCCCTTGGCTACGTCCCGGCCAACCTGGTGAAGGATGATGCCGTGTTCCAGATCGAGATCATCGGGGAGCTGCGCGATGCCCGCCTGCAGGCAAAGCCGCTGCTCGATCCCGAGGGCAAGCGGATGCGGTCGTAGCTCGTGGCTCGCTTCGTGCTCGACGGTGCGCCGATGTCGTTCGAAGAGGACGACTCGGTGGCGGTGGCGATCGTCCGCTCCGGTGGGCATCCGCTGCACGGCGGCACCCTCTGCCTGGCCGGTGACTGTGGAAACTGCGTTGCCGTGGTCGACGGCACGGCGTGGGTGCGTACGTGCCAGGTCGAGGCCCGGCCGGGAATGGTCGTGCAGCGGCATCCGGCCGTGGGTGCGCCCTCGGCCTTTCCCACTGCGATCTCGCTCACCGGTGACACGTCGGGTGAGGTCGAGATCGAGGTTCGCCATTCGCAGATCGACCTCGTGGTCGTCGGCGCCGGCGACAGCGGGACGTCGGCCGCTTCGTCTTCTCGCTCGGCCGGCCGCGAGACGATCGTGCTCGACGCCCGCGACGGCGACGAGGTCGTGGGCATCTATGCCGGCCCGACCGTGATCGTACGTACACGTACGGGCATGCTCCATGTGCATGCGCATGAGGTCGTCATCGCCACCGGTGCCGCCGAGCTGCAGCCGGTGTGCCCGGGGAACGACCTGCGCGGCATCGTCACCGTTCGGGCGGCCGAGGCGCTGTGGGCGGCCGGGGTCGACCTCGGCCGGTGCGTGTCCGTGGGCGATGTGCAGCCTGTGGTTCCGGAGGGTCTCACCTGTCAGCATGCCGACGGCGACGTTCGGCGGATCGCCGGTTCCGATGGGCGTGTGACGGGCGTCGTGACCTCCGCGTCCGAGATCCCCGTGTCCTGCGACACCGTCGTCGTCGGCATCGGCTTCTCCTCCCGTGACGTGCTGCTCCGCATGGCCCCCTCCGGCCACGTGCGCGCCGTCGGACCGGCCGCGGCCGCCCACCCACTGCCGCCGTCGCCGATCGAGGGCATCGCCTGCCCTTGCTCGAAGGTGCTCGTCGAGGATTGGCATGGCGTCTGGGACCGCGGCTTCCGTGAGCTCGAGCTGATGAAGCGGGCCAGCCTCACCGGCACCGGTACCTGCCAGGGAAGCGTCTGCGTGCCCCACCTTCGCGCTTTCATAAGCGCGCAGACTGGTGATGTACCCCAGCCGTTCACTGCCCGGCCCGCAGCCCGCCAGATCACGCTTGGCGAAGCGGCTGCCGACGTCAACGTCGCCGCGTTCCGCCGCACTGCGCTGCACGAGGAGCACCTGAAGCTCGGCGCGCTGATGGACCGCTTCGCCGGCTGGTGGCGTCCCTGGCACTACGGCGACCACATCAGCGAGTACTGGGCCGTGCGCGAAGGCGTGTCGCTCGGCGACGTGGGCACACTCGGCAAGATGATCGTGTCGGGGCCCGACGTCGTCGAGTTCCTCGAACGGCTGTATCCGAACCACGTGGCCGACATCAAGCCCGGCCGCTCGCGCTACGTGCTCGTGCTGAACGAGCGTGGGCACCTCATGGACGACGGCATGATCGTTCGCGAGTCCGACACCCGCTTCGTGCTCACCTTCACGTCGGGCGGCGCGTCGAATGCCGAGATGTGGGTGCGCGACTGGCTGGAGACGTGGAAGTACGACGTCCATGTGATGGACCGCACGTCGTCGCTCGGCGCCATCAACGTCACGGGACCGTATGCGCGCACACTGTTGCAGCGGGTCGGCCTGGAAGACCCGCCGAAGTTCCTGCAGCACGTCCATGCGTCTGTGGCGGGCGTGCCGTGTCATGTGATGCGCCTGAGCTTCACCGGCGAGGCCTCGTTCGAGCTCCATCATCCTGTCGACCGCTCGGTCGAACTGTGGCAGGCGCTCATGGCTGCTGGTCGTGACCTGGGTGTGCGACCGCATGGGCTCCAGGCCCTGCAGGCGCTGCGGCTGGAGAAGGGCCACGTCATCATCGGTATGGACTCGGAGATGGACTCGACGCCCCGCCGCCTCGGCATGGAGTGGGCGGTGAAGATGGACAAGCCCGACTTCCTCGGCCGCGACGCGTTGGTCCGCACGCTTGCACTTCCCGACAATCGGGTGCTGCGGGGCTTCACGATGGCATCGTCCGACCCTGCCGGGATGACGATGCCGGCGCCGATCGACGGCACGCCGATCTGGTACGACGGAAGTGTCATCGGCAATGTCACTTCTTCGTTCGCGTCGCCCGCGCTTGGGTACTCTGTCATGCTCGGGTGGCTGAAGCAGCGGCCCTTCCCGGAGGTCGTCACCGTCGACGGACGGCCGGCCACGGTTGCGCCGACGCCGTTCTACGACCCGGAGGGCCGCCGTGCTCGCACCTGAGACGCTTTCAAGGAGGAAGCAATGCGAGTGAACATCGGCGACATCCGACTCTTCGTCGACACCGAGGGTGTCGGGCTCGCGCCAATCGGCCCGGAGATGGTGGAGCGGCCCACGGTGATCCTGCTGCACGGCGGGCCGGGCTTCGACCACTCGAGCTTCAAGCCGGAGATCGGCCCGGCAATCGCCGACATTGCACAGGTCGTCTACTACGACCATCGCGGCCAGGGCCGGTCCGACCTGTCGACGCCGGACAAGTGGAACCTCGACCAGTGGGCCGACGACCTCGTGGCGCTCTGCGATGTGCTCGGCATCGTGAAACCAATCGTCTGGGGTGTGAGCTTCGGTGGGTTCGTCGCACTCACGTATGCCACCCGTCATCCAGGGCATGCCGGCAAGGTCATCGCAGACTCGACTGCGGCCCGAAACGACTTCTCGCGAATGCTGCCCGTGTTCGAACGTCTTGGCGGTGCCGAGGCACGAGAGGTCGCGTCGGACTTCTGGAGCGCCGGTGGCATGGAGAACATGGCCCGCTACTTCACGACGTGCATGCCGCTCTACAACCGCACGACCCCGGCCGACAACGACGATCGCATCGCCCGCTCGATGGCCACCGCGAACTTCGATCTCTTTCAGCACTTCCTCGACAACGAGCAGCCGAAGTACGACGTGCGTTCGGCGTTGAGCAAGGTTTCCTCGCCCTTGCTGCTGCTCGCGGGTGAGGACGATCCGGTCACTCCGGTGACGGCGGCCGAGGAGATCGCTTCGCTCGTCCCGGCCGATCTGCTGCGGTTCGAGCGTTTCCCGGACTGCGGCCACGGCGTCATGCAGGACCAGCCCGCACTCGCGGGCGCCGTCATCCGCGAGTTCATTCTGGGGGAACCATGATCGCGTTCTCGTCCGTGCAGGGTCATCGTGTCGTCGCCTCCCCGGATGTTCTCGACGCCGCGCTCTGGCCGCATGCCTACTGGGTACTGCGGCTCGCCGCAGATGAGCTGCTCCTGCTCGACGACACCGCTGCGGACTCCGTCATGCCGACGGTCGCTGATCCATTTGCGATCATCGAAGCCGAATCGGGCTTCTGCGAGGGATGGTGCGATCGGGCGAGGTTCGACGAGATCGTACGTCCACATATCGATTGGGCGATCCCGTCGACCCGTCCCGCCTTCACCCAGGGCCTCGTCGCCGGCGTTCCCTGCAAGCTGTGGTTCGCTGATGAAGGCATCCTCATCCTCTGCTCCACGTCGCACGTCCATGAGTTGGAGGCCCGCCTGTGAACGAGTTCGTCGAGACACTGCTCGACCTCCAGTGGCACGATCCTGCCGATACCAAGCGCGCGTACGATGTGGTCATCGTCGGCGGGGGAGGGCACGGCCTGGCGACGGCCTACTACCTCGCCACCCGTCACGGCATCACCAACGTGTGCGTGATCGAGCGGGACTACATCGGCTCCGGGAACTCCGGCCGCAACACCACGATCATCAGAGCCAACTACGGCATCCCCGAATCGGTGCGCTTCTACCAGCACAGCCTCGAGATGTACCAACAGCTGGAAGACGAGACGGGCTGCTGGATCATGCATGCCACGAAGGGCATCATCTGGATGGCCCATACCGAGACGGGCATGCGCCAGGAGCGGGCCCGGGCCATGCTCAACACGGCGATGGGTGCGAAGACCGACCTCGTCGGCCCGAAGGAGTGCAAGGAGATCTGCCCGCAGATCGACCTGTCCGGTGGTGGCAAGTATCCAATCATGGGCGGCTCGTACCACCACGAGGGCGCCTCGGCCCGCCACGACCGGGTCGTGTGGGCGTACGCCCAGGGGGCGATGCGGGCGGGAACTCACGTGTTGCAGCACACCGAGGTCACCGGCCTCATCAACGACGGCGACAGGGTCGTAGGTGTACGTACGACTGCCGGCGACATCTCGGCCGGCACCGTGATGAGTGCGGTCGGTGGACAGGTCACCGGCCTCGCGGCCATGGCCGGTGTGCGCCTGCCCGTTCGAACCCATCCCCTGCAAGCCTTCGTCACCAATGGCTATGCGCAGGCCCTCGACGCGATCGTCAGCTCGACCGAGCTCGCCTGTTACGTGTCGCAGACCGCCCGCGGGCAGATGCTCATCGGTGCCGAGTTCGACCGCCAGCCCAGCTACTCCCGCCAGTCGACGTTCAACTTCCTGCAAAGCTGCTCGACCAAAGTGGGCTACCTGCTGCCGTTCCTCAAGAACCTGCGCATCCTTCGGCAGTGGACGGGGATGTGCGACATCTCGTCCGACTTCTCGCCGATCATGGGCTTCACCGGCGTCGACGGCTTCGTCATCACGACCGGCTGGGGCACCTGGGGCTTCAAGGCCATCCCGGCCGGCGGCGAGCAGATGGCACAGCTCATCGCGACCGGCCGGACGCCAGCGCTCATCGAGCCGTTCGGCCTCGACCGTTTCGCCGCCGACCACGCCATGGCTGATGCCGGCTCGTCGGGGACAAGGTAAGCGCGCATGCTCTGGATCACCTGCCCCAACTGCGGCGCCCGCCCCATCGAGGAGTTCGCGTTCGGCGGCGAGATGCCGCACGTGCCGGATCGCCTCACCGACCCGGCTGCGCGCAACCTCGACTACGTCTGGATGTTCGACAACGTCGCCGGCCCGACCGTCGAGCGCTGGTTCCACGACGCCGGCTGCCGTCGCTGGCAGACCGTCCAGCGCGACACCACCACCGATTTGTTGCTCGACACGTAAGCGCTTCGCTAGCGGAAGCCCGCGCACCTCAGGGCACGGGTCCGCGCACCTCGGGTCCAAACGGCGTCGCTCAGGACATTTTCGCGCCGAGGTGCGCGGACGCACGCATCGAGGTGCGCGGGATGGTCGTTGCGGACGGTCGTTGGAGCGGCAATGGGCTCAGCCTGGCGTGGGCGGGTCGAGGGTGTCGCCCCTCGGGAAGCGCACGACGCGGCGATCAGTGACCAGCGCATCGATGAACGACACCGGAGTGACGTCGAACGCGGGGTTGACGGTCGCCGTTCCGGGCGGCGTGATCGCGACGCCCCGGAAGCCGCGGACCTCGTCGTCACCCCGGTTCTCGATCTCGATCTGATCGCCGGTCGGGGTGTCCATGTCGACGGTGGACTCGGGCGCGACGACGATGAAGGGCACCCCGGCGTAGCGAGCCGCCAGCGCGAGTGAGAACGTGCCGATCTTGTTGGCCGTGTCACCGTTGCGGGCGATGCGGTCGGCGCCGACGAGCACGGCGTCGGCAAAGCCACGGGCCAGCAGGGACGCAGCGGCCGAGTCGACGATCAGCCGGTGGGGCGCTCCCATGTGCTGCAGTTCCCACGTCGTGAGCCGTCCTCCCTGCAGCAGCGGCCGCGTCTCCAGCGGAAGCGCCTCGGCCAAACGACCCTGCTCGTGCAGCGTCTGGATCACGGCCAGCGCCGTGCCCCGTTCAATCGCGGCCAGCCGGCCGGTGTTGCAGATCGTCATCACCCGCAGTGGGGTGTCGCCGAGCAGGTCGCGCAGCAGCTCTGCACCGTTCGAACCCATGGCGATCGACGCCGAAACTTCGTCATCGCGCACGACGTCAGCGGCCGCGAGCGCCGACTCCGCGGACCGTGCCGCGGCTGCCACTCGTGTCGTCATGCGGGCCAGGTTGACCGCCGTCGGACGGGCATTGCGGATGCGATCCACCTCGCGCTCGAAGGAAGCTCGGTCGGTGGTTGGATCGTGGAGACGCGCCGCGAGCGCCACGCCGTAGGCGCCTGCCACGCCGATCGCCGGCGCGCCACGGACCGCGAGGCGCTTGATGGCGTCGATGAGGGCGTCGACGCTCTCACAACGGACGACCCGCTCCGCCCAGGGGATCTCGGTCTGGTCGATCAGTTCGACCGCGCCGTTCACCCACGCGACGGTCGGAATGGCAGCGGTGTCGGACAACATCGCCGCTAACCCTAGGTTGTCCGACAACTGGAGGGTTGATGAGCGACCGAACGACGTCCACATTCGAGACCGCCGGGAACGTCGCCGGCGACGTCATCGACGAGCTCGTGCACGCGTCCCGGCTGCTCGGCTCCGACGCGTCGCTCGTGCTGCACGGCGGCGGCAACACGTCGGTGAAGGCACCATGGCACGACATCACCGGCGAGACGATCGATGCGATTTACGTGAAGGGCTCCGGCTGGGACCTGGCCACCATCGAACGTCCAGGCTTCGCACCGATGCCGCTGAGTCGTCTGCGCGCGTTGTTACGGCTCGATCAGCTGTCGGACCCCGACATGGTCCGCGAGCTCTCGGCTGCCCGCCTCGACCCCGAAGCGCCCCAACCGTCCGTCGAGGCGCTTCTGCATGCCTTCCTTCCTCACACCGCAGTCCTGCACAGCCATGCCGATCTGATCCTGACGCTGAGCAACGTGCCCGACGGTGCCGAGCGCGTCCGCCACGTATTCGGCGATCGTGTCATCGTCGTTCCGTACGTCATGCCGGGCTTCGATCTTGCCCGTGCCGTCGTCGAGCAATGGGATGCGCAGTCAGGTCCTGAGGCGGTCGGCATGGTGCTGATGAGTCACGGCCTCTTCACGTTCGGTGACACGTGCCGCGCTGCGTACGACCGTCATATCGAGCTCATCGACCTGGCGCGCGCCCACATCGACGCCCTGCCCGCGGCCGAGCGCGACCGGGCACAGGCAGGGGCTGCACTAGACGGGGCACACGTCTGCTCGATCGATGCGGTCGCGCTGGCTGACCTCCGTCGAGAGCTCTCGACAGTTGCCGGGAGGCCGCTGATCGTCACCAGCCACACCGACGAGACCGTGGCCCGCTTCGTCGCTCGAGCCGATCTCGCCGACCTGGCGACGCGTGGCCCACTCACCCCTGATCACGTCATCCGCACCAAGCGCATCCCCATGGTCGGCCGCGACATCGCAGCGTTCGTAAGCGCGTACACGCAGTTCTTCGACGCTCATCGGCACCGGTCGAGGACACCGGCGACCATGCTGGACGCGGCACCGAGAGTCATTCTCGACCCCGAGTGGGGGATGCTCGCGGCCGGTGGGCGAGCCGCTGATGCGGCCATCGCAGCGGACATCTACCACCACACGATCGACGTCATCAGCCTGTGCGAGGACCGCATCGGAGGGTGGGTGCCGCTCGAAGCCCATGACCTGTTCGATGTGGAGTACTGGGACCTCGAGCAGGCCAAGCTGCGTCGTGGTGGATCCGCGCCGATGCTTGCCGGCCAGGTTGCAGTCGTGACGGGCGCGGCGTCAGGGATCGGGAAGGCCTGCGCCCGCGTGCTGCTGGCCAACGGTGCCGCGGTCGTCGGCCTCGATCGCTCAGGGTCCATCGCCGACGCGTTCTCCGGTGCGGATTGGCTGGGCGTCTGTGTGGACGTCACCGACGCCGATGCGCAGGATCGTGCCGTGCGCGAGGGCGTGCGGCAGTTCGGCGGAATCGATGTTGCCGTGCTCGCAGCCGGTATCTTCGGCCGGACGGCGCTGATCGCGGAGCTCGAACCATCGGAGTGGCGGGCCGTGCAATCCGTCAACCTCGACGCAACCGCGAATGCTATGCGTGCGTTGCATCCGTTCCTGGCGAGATCACCCGTCGGCGGACGTCTGGTGCTGGTCGGCTCGAAAAACGTGCATGCGCCCGGCGCCGGTGCTGCCGCGTACTCGGCCTCGAAAGCTGCGGTCACGCAGCTGGCGCGCGTCGCCGCATTGGAGTGGGCCGCCGCCGGGATCCGCGTCAACACCGTGCACCCCGACGCGGTCTTCGACACGGCGCTGTGGAGCCCGGAGCTGCTCGCCGAACGCGCCGCCAAGTACGCAATGACCGTCGAGCAATACAAGAAGCGCAACCTCCTCGGCGTCGAGGTGACCTCCGAACTCGTGGGCCGCATGGTGCTCCAGCTGGTGGGCCCTGCGTTCACAGCAACGACCGGCGCGCAGATCGCCGTCGACGGTGGCAACGAGCGCACGCTGTGACATTGGCGTGCGGGGCCTGCCTCCGCTGGCGCTTCGGCACCCGCACGCGTGCGCCTCGTTGGGCGCTCATTGCTTCACTTGGTCGCTGCGCTCGGTCGTTCTCGCATTCGGCCGCGGCGCTGTGACATTGGCGTGCGGGGCCTGCCTCCGCTGGCGCTTCGCAACCCCCGCGAGCTCCGAAGCTCGTCACCAGGTGGGCCGGCTGAGCACCC
>JAYUDQ010000574.1:0-10619 GCA_043739745.1 Acidimicrobiia bacterium
TCCGGTCACCGTGAAGGTCCCCGACATGCCCGCTTCGCGATGACCCGCGATCGAGCAGTACCACGTGTACGTACCGGCTTCGACGTTGCCGAGCGACAACAGCACCTTCTGTCCGACCGGGATCGTCGTCGTCTTCGCCAACCCGTCGATCACCAGGTTGTGCGGCGACGGACCCTTGTTCGTGACTTCCAGCAGCGCCGGCCCGGCCGCGAACGTCGAGGCGGAGCTTGAGATCTTGAAGTCCGACAGCACGATCGACGCGACCACCTTTGCCTTCGGTGCGTCGGCTACGGCAACCGATCCACCGCCGCTCCGTGACGCGAGACCCATCGCCACGACGCCGAACACGACCGCGATCCCCGCGAGGACGACCCCGAGGACAGCAAGGCCGGCATTCGACTCGTTGTCCTTGCGACCATCGGCACCGCGCTGGCTCGGGATCAGTGCCGCCTCCTGCGCGACGGTCATGCCCTGACCGCGTCTCGAACGAGTGACAGCGTTGCATGTGTGTCCATACCTTGTGTGTCCATACCTTCGACTCTTGCGGATCGCGCCCGTTGGATTGGAGGGTCGAAGGTCCCGAAGCTCGGCTCAAAGGTCCCTCGTCCGGCGCGGGCAGATGCGCGCACCCCGCGCGTGGCACGCTTCAGGGCAATCGACACAACCAACGAACCAAGAGGTCTGCCATGCCTGGATCTGTGATCATCGCCGGTGCCCGTACCCCGATCGGCAAAATGCAGGGCGCATTGGCGTCGATGTCCGCGATGGACCTCGGCGGCATCGCCATCCGCGCCGCGCTCGAGCGCGCCGGTGTCTCTCCGGAAGCAGTCGACTACGTGATCATGGGCCAGGTTCTCCTTGCGGGTGCCGGTCAGCTGCCCGCGCGGCAGGCCGCGGTCATCGCCGGCATCCCGCTCACCGTGCCCGCGACGATCGTCAACAAGGTGTGCCTGTCGGGGCTCAACTCGATCATCCAGGCCGACCAGATGATCGCCACCGGGCAGGCCGACATCGTCGTCGCCGGCGGCATGGAATCCATGACGAACGCGCCGTACCTTCTCCCCGACGCCCGCGGCGGTATGCGCCTCGGTGACAAGCAGGTCATCGACTCGCTCATGTACGACGGCCTCACCTGCGCGCTCGAACACATAGGCATGGGCCTGTCCACCGAACGCTACGGCCGCGCCGCCGGAATGGCCCGAGAACCGCAGGATGCGTTCTCGGCCCAGTCACACGAACGCGCTGCGAACGCCATCAAGGACGGACGTTTCGTCGACGAGATCGTCGCTGTCCCGGTCCCCCGGCGCAAGGGCGACCCGCTGATGATCGACACGGACGAAGGGGTCCGACCGGGAACGACGGTCGAGTCTTTGGCCGGGCTCCGCGCGAGCTTCGAGGCGGGCGGCACGGTCACCGCCGGCAACGCGTCACAGATCTCCGACGGTGCCTCCGCGCTGATCGTCATGTCCAAAGCCAAGGCCGCCGAGCTCGGCTGCACACCGCTCGGCGAGATCGTCTCCTATGCCATGGTCGCCGGGCCCGATCCGTCGCTGCTCCACCAGCCATCGCGGGCCATCAACCGTGCCGTCGCCCTTGCGAAGAGCGAGATGACCACGGCCGACCTCGACCTGTTCGAGATCAACGAGGCCTTCGCCTCCGTTGCCCTCGCCTCGATGGCCGACCTCGGCATCACCGACGACATCGTCAACGTCAACGGTGGGGCGATCGCCCTCGGTCACCCGATCGGCGCATCGGGGAACCGACTCGTGCTCACCTTGCTCCACGAACTGCGACGACGTGGTGGCGGACTGGGCGCGGCGGCGCTGTGCGGTGGCGGTGGGCAGGGCGACGCAATGATCGTGCGCGTCTGACCGCTGCCCTCGCCTCCGGTCCGCATGGACTCGGCCTCGACACTGCGGGCTGGAATTCGCGGGTCGGCCTCGCCTGGACCGACCATGAGCTCTCAGCTGGTGAGCCCCAGATCGGCTGTCCGCAATCGCCGGGCCAGTCCAATCAGGAGCTTGCGGGCCAGCGTCGGCGACCCGGTGATCAGCTCGGTGAACTCCCGCTGACTGCTCACCTCGACGACGAGGTCGGTCTGGGCGACGACCGTCGCCGTGCGCAGGCCATCGTCGAGCAGGGCGATCTCGCCGAAGAACTCGCCCGGCCCGAGCACCGCGATCTGCTGTCCACCGATCGTCACCTCGGCCTTGCCGGCAGTGATGACGAACAGCTCCCGCCCAATCTGACCCTCGGTGGCGAGCACGTCACCCGCCGAGGCGCGGTGTTCGGTCAAGCGGGCCGCGATGAGGGCGAGCTCGTCGTTGGTGCAGGCCGAGAAAAGGGTGATCTGCCGCAGTCGTTCGATGGTGTCGTTCCGGTGCTTCATGCTGTCTCCTCAGTCGGTTTGTTTGGGTCGGTCTGTTCGGTCGGTCTGTTCGGTCGGTTTTGTTTGGGTCTCGGCGAGTCCTCGGTTCAGTGATGCAGCGAGCGGTCGGCCTCGCGCAGGCGCCGAGCCAGACCGACGGCGACGACCCGCCAGATGGCCGGCGACTTGCTCATCAGCTCGTCGAAGCTCCGGATCGACAGCACGCCGAGCTCCATGGGGGTGGTGGCGATGATCGTGGCCGAACGCGGTCCATGATCGAGCAGCGCCATCTCGCCGATCACCTCGCCGGGCTCGACGGCACTGACACATGTGCCGCTGACCTCGACCGACGCGTGGCCGGCCATCACGAGAAGCATTTCAGAACCGAAGGCGCCTTGGCGGGTGATCATTTCGCCGGGTTCGACACATCGGCGCTCGACTTTTGCCGTGATGGTGCGCATCTCGCTGCGTGTCAACTTCGAAAACGACGGCGTGTCGGCGAGCATCGCAGCGATGGCATTGCGGTTGAACATGGCGTTCTCCTCGATCCTTCGTGGGGTGATTCAGCGTTCTGGATTCAGCGGGTGGATTCAGCGGGCGTTGATTTCAGCGAGGTTTGACCGCTGATTCGACATCTCAGTCGCCACTTCTGTGAGGATGCGTTCCGTCCCGATCAGTGTCCCGTCCACAGAACAGGCGTCCATGACGCGCATCACACAGCGAACAGATCGTGTTGACTCTGACGTCGAGCGTGACTCCGACGAGTCACTCGGCGAGCTTGTTCTCGCCCGCGGCAAACGCATCGATCTGCGCCCCGGCAAGGTGCTCTTCCGTGAAGGCGACCCGAGTGCCGCGGTCTATGCCTGCGTCCACGGCCGAATCAAGCTCACCATCGCGACGCCCGCCGGGAACGATCTGCTCCTCGGCATCAAAATGCCATGCCAGGCGTTCGGCGAGCTCTCCGCAATCGATGGTCGGGGCCGGTCCGCCAGCGCCACGGCCATGGAACTTTGCCGGGTGGCCGTGCTGCCACGCCAAGAGTTCCTCGAAGCGCTCGAGGACTCGCCACGACTGGCCGTCGGCCTGCTGCGGGAGCTCAGCGACCACCTCCGCCTCGCCAACCTCCGCACGTCGAGCCGCAACGGTGACAGTACGCCGGTGCGGGTCGGGCAGCGACTGCTGGAACTTGCTGCCCAGTTCGCCCGCCATGGGCAATCGGGAGCGCACGTGATCCTGCCGATCACACAGTCAGACCTTGCCGCGTGGGTCGGCGCGACACGCGAGTCAACGGCACGCGCACTCGCTCAGTACCGCCAGGCCGGACTTCTTCGCACCGGCCGAGGTCACATCACGATCATCGACGCAGACGCGCTCTCCCGCAGCCTGGCCGGCTGATCGCACCGCTCGCGAACGGGACCGCGATGGGCCGAACGGCTCATTCCAGAAATCAAGCCGTCCGGTGTCCGTTGGAACTCCTGCGAGCGGTCATCCGGACCGCGCTCACCAAGGAGAAGTCAACATGATCAGTGCACGTATGATTGGAACTGCTGCGTTCGGAATGCTGCTCGGCCTCGTCGGCACCATGCCGAGCGGTCACGCCGAGCCGGTCCGCTCAGAACCGTCGGCCACGACGCCGTCGGCCACAGCCGCCCCTACGACGACGATTGCGCCGCCGACCTCGCGGCCGGCCGGTGCGACGTCTGGGGATCAGACCCCCTCGACGATCGACGGATCGTGCGCGCTCCGGGGAGCAGCGGTCACGTGTACGTGGGCTTCCCCGTCCAACCCTGGGGTGGTGCGGCTCCTCATGCTCCGTGGCGACGGGAAGGTGGGGCGCGCGTTCGGGCCCTTTGCCCCCATGGCAGGTTCGGCGACCGATGCCACCGTCCGGTCCGGCATCACCTACAGCTTCGTTGTCGTCGGGCTCGACGCGACCAACAAATCGATCGCCCATTCGCAGGGCACCATCATCGCGGTTCTGTGATCGACGCCCGCTCGTAGGCCCGGTACCGCCCATGCCCGGCGCCCGCAGGCTCGACACGACCGTCGGGCACGACCTCCCGAGACGACCGCCCGACAGCGATCGCCCGGGCACGTCCTCCTGCGCCGCGCCGGGCATCCCCCGGTGCAGCAAACCGGTTCCCTACCATCCGGTCCACGAGACCGCACGGCGTGATCCGCACCCGCGAATGACTGCCAAAGTGCGATGAGCGGCGCGGTTGGGACCGCGGACCGCGTGGACAGCAAGGCCGAGCGTGATCTCGTGGAACGGGCGAAGCACGACCGGGTTGCGTTCGCCGAGCTCTACCAGGCGCATGTCGTTGCCGTCCATGCGTTCATCACCCGTTCGACGGGCTCACGCGATGTTGCCGACGAGGTCACGTCGGCAACATTTGAACGAGCCCTGCAGGCGCTTTCGGCCTTCGAATGGCGAGGCGGCGTCCGTCCATGGCTTCTGCGTATTGCCGCCAACGAGCTGACGAATCTCCACCGCGCCAGCGCACGGGCCACGGGCGAGCGGGCTCGACACGCCGCCACCGCCGCGCTCGACCTCACGACACCCGACGACCCGGCCGACGAACGGGCACGAGCCGAGCTGATCGCCGCGATCCACTCGGTGCTGCCTGCGCTCCGGCCCGTCTATCGAGACGCCATCACGTTGCGTTACCTCGGGTCGATGTCCGCTGCGGACACAGCCGTCGCGATCGGCTGCTCCAAGGCTGCCCTCGCCGTGACCCTGCACCGCGCCCTCGGCGCACTCCGGACCGCGCTCGCCCAGCATCAGCGTGGGGTGTCGGCATGAGCATCGATCGCCGCCGACTTGTAGAGACGCTCAACGCGATGGGCGCCGCGGCCCCGCCGCCGCCGCCGGACGCCGCATTCGTCCGGGCCTTGGAAGAGCGGCTCATCGCCCTCCAGATGCGCGGCCCCGGGGTGCCAGTGGTCCGAGACCGCGCCCGGCGTCGTGCTCCGCTGCGCACGGCCGTGTTGGCCGCTGGTCTCGTCGCTGCCTCCGGGGCCGCCGCGCTCGTCGCACCGCCGGTCGTACGCCACATCCGATCGGCCCTGCAACGGTCGGTGCCCACTCCGCCCTCGTCGACCAGACCTCCGCTCCTGCCGCCGTCCATCCCTTCGCCGACGGTACCTCTGATCGCCGAACCGGTGACCGACACGACGTTCATGTCGGCAACGACACCGACGATGCCGGATGCGCCCCCTGACACACAGCCTGGCCTCCAGACGGCCGCCATTGCGGCCACTACGACGCCGCCGCCGCCGTCATTCCAGTCCGAGCCGACATTGATCATCGTCCCCACGACCTCGACCACCACCACCACAACCTCGACCACAACAACCTCGACCACAACAACAACCACCACCACAACCTCGACCACAACAACCACGACGTCGACCACCACGACACCACCCGTGACCACCACTCCTGAGCCGACCTCCACCGTGACCGCGGGCGAGAGGCGGATCAACGTCCCGATTCTGCCGCTGTCGTGCGCGAGCCTGCCTTCATCGGGCGTGCGCTGCTTGTGGTCCCCCCTGCCGGCCGGGGCGACCGGGCGAATTCTCCGCTCGATCCCTGGCGCATCCGTGGGTCGAGTGTTCTTTCCCCCGGCCGACGCCCGCTCGTACCTCGACACGACCGCCGGGGCTGGCATCTACGGCTATCGGATCCAGGCTCTCGGCGCCGACGGCCAGATCGTCGCGCAGAGCGAACCGGTCGCGATCACCGTTGCCTGAACGGGCTGCCCACTATCCGACGAGGTGGTTGTTGGTAGCGTCCGGCGGCCGTCCGACGAAGCGGATGGTAGCGAGATGTTCCCGGAAGGAAACCCATGACCACCGAGTACTGCACGGTCGACAGCGCGGACCACATCATGACGGTGAAGATCAATCGGCCGGAGCGGCTCAACGCCCTGCACGGGCCGGCCAATGCCGAGCTCGGAGCCGTGTTCGACGACTTCGCCACCGACGATGACCTGTGGGTCGCAATCATCACCGGAGAAGGCCGAGCGTTCAGTGCCGGCAACGACCTGCGCTATCAGGCCGAGGGCGGGAAGCGACTCCCGACTCCGCGCGGCTTCGGCGGCCTCACGTCACGCTGGGACCTGTCGAAGCCGGTGATCGCCGCGGTGAACGGTGTCGCAATGGGCGGCGGCTTCGAGATCGCGCTCGCCTGCGATCTCATCATCGCCTCGGACAAGGCCGTGTTCGCATTGCCGGAGCCGAAGGTGGGCCTCGCCGCGCTGGCCGGGGGTCTCCAGCGGCTCCCGCGACAGATCGGATCGAAGCGCGCGCTGGGAATGATCCTCACCGGCAGGCACGTCGGCGCCCAGGAGGGCTACGAGTTGGGGTTCGTCACCGCCGTCGTACCGCACGAGGAGCTGATGGATCGCACGCGCGGTTGGGCGACACAGATGCTCGCGTGCTCACCGGTCTCGTTGCGCACGAGCAAGGACGTCGTCTATCGCAGCCTGGACACGGCCTCGCTCCGTGAGTCGATGGAGGCGGACTACGAGACGGTCCGCCAGCTCGTGAAGAGCGAGGACTTCATCGAAGGACCCAAAGCCTTCTCGGAGAAGCGCCCGCCGAACTGGACGGGCCGCTGAAGCCGGTTCGCGAGAGGGAGGTTCCTCCACGCTCAAGGATGCGGACACCATTGCGTCCGTTCAGCCATCCTGCGCGAACAGGTCTTGGCCAGACGCGCAGACTGCGACCTATCCGAACTCCACACCTGTGTTGACGGACCGGCCGCATCGGCGTAGGTTTGGCCGGGAGGGCTCGCAACCCAGCGGGCCGAGTCGGGGGTTTGCCATGAAGACAAAGGCTGCAGTGCTGCGCGAGGCGCCAGGGAAGTGGGAGGTCGTCACGCTCGACGTCGAAGAGCCCCGCCAGAACGAGCTCCTCATCAAGATGGTGGCGTCAGGTCTGTGCCACTCGGACGACCATATCTGCACCGGTGACATCCCCGTAGGCGTCTACCCGTTCGCCGGGGGCCACGAGGGTGCCGGCGTCGTCGAGAAGGTCGGGCCGAACACCGCTGGCTTCGAGGTCGGCGACCATGTGGTCATGTCGTTCCTGCCGGGCTGCGGAAGGTGTCGCTGGTGTGCGTCGGGCATGCAGAACCTGTGCGACCTCGGGGCCACACTGCTCAGTGGTTCGCGCCCCGACGGGTCGTTTCGCATGACGCTCGACGGCCAGCCGGTCGGTCAGATGTGCGGCATATCCACCTTTGCCGAGCATTCGCTGGTCGACGTCGCGTCAGCCGTGAAGGTGGCGAAGGACCTTCCGTTGGAGAAGGCCTGCCTGGTGGGCTGTGGCGTCGGCACGGGTTGGGGTTCGGCGGTGAACTCGGCGAAGGTCTTTCCAGGCCAGACGGTCATCATCATGGGCATCGGTGGCATCGGCATCAACGCGGTGCAGGGCGCATCCCATGCGGGCGCGAGCCATGTGATCGCCGTCGATCCGGTCGCGTTCAAGCGGGAGAAGGCGCAGGAATTCGGTGCCACGCACGCCTTCGCCACGATGGAGGAGGCCACTGCGTTCGCCCAGAGCGTCACCAACGGCCAGGGTGCCGACTCCGCAATTGTGACAGTCGGCGTGACAAAAGGTGAGCATGTCGCCCAGGCGTTCGCCGCAATTCGCAAGGCCGGCACGGTCGTGGTCACCGGCCTCGGGAATCTGACGGAGGTCGGCATCCCAATCTCCATCGGCGAGCTGACGTTGTTCCAGAAGCGCATCCAGGGTTCGTTGTTCGGTGAGTCGAGCCCGTCACGAGACATCTTGTGGATGCTCGACCTGTACCGAAGCGGCAAGCTCAAGCTCGACGAACTCGTCACCCGCACCTACACCCTGGACACAGTGAACGAGGGCTACGCCGACATGCACGCCGGCAAGAACCTGCGCGGCGTGCTCATCCACTCCGCCTGATTTTTCATCCACTCCGCCTGAACGAGGAACAGACCATCATGCCCATCACCCCCAGGGCTACTCCCACGTCCGGCTCACCGTCACCGACATCGCCCGCTCACGCTCGTTCTACGACGCGGTGTTCGGGCTCCCGGTCGTGTACGAGCTGCCGCCCGATGCCGACGATGCCACCAAGGCCGCACTGAGCTTCCTGTTCGGCGGCGTGATCTACAAGATCGGCACCGGGCTGTTCGGGTTGCGGCCGGTTGCGCCGCATTCGGACCGCTTCGACGAGGACCGCGTAGGTCTCGATCACGTCAGCTTCGCCGTTTCGGGGCGAGGCGACCTCGAATCGGCCGTCTCCGTGCTCGACGTCCTTGGCATCGCCCACGGCGGGATCAAGGACGTCGGTGGGTCGTTCATCCTCGAGTTCCGCGACCCGGACAACATCAGCCTCGAGCTCTTCGCCGCCGGCGGCTGATCGACCCAGAGACATCGATCCACACACGAGATGCTCGCAACCGTACGTTCCGTCACCGATGCACCGCTCCGCCATGTCGTCAACACGCATCATCACGGCGACCACACGCATGGGAACTACCTCACTGCGCCGTCCAGCGCGAAACCCGAACGACGCCGGGCCGTTCGCAATCTCGCCGGGCGGCGCATTTCCGAATCCGGCGTTCGCATTCTCGCCGGACGGCGCGAAACCGACATCCCCGCGACCGCCCGGATTGCTTACGCCAGCGCCCGCTGCAGCGCAGCGCGCTCTCTGATGACGCGACCGGTCAGGCTCCCATCGGCGTCGCGACCCACGACCCCGACGCTGAAGAGCGTGGCTGCGCTTCCTACACGCTCGGGTGGAACGCCGAGTCCCCCGCGGTAGCGGCCGTGCTGGGTCACGTGGAACGCCACCCGGGCGCCGGCGGAGAAGATCTCGTCGATCACCGTCGACTCGACATCGACGAGGTGTGCGGCGTGGCCGAGTGCGGAGTCGTCGAACACGATCCGTTCGCCGGCCGTCGGGCCACCCGCCTCGAGCCACGCACGTACGTCGGCCTGGGCCACGGGATCGGGCGCTGCCGGAAGCGTGTCCCACGGTGCGACCGCGGGTGCCTCGACCACCTCGGCCGCGTCGCCAGCAAGCTGCCGGCGCCGGCTGTGGTAATCCTCGATGGCGAAGTTCGAGGTGAGCCGATGACCGTTCCACCGGTACAGGCCGATGCCGCCCCACGACGCCTCGCGGCCCCCGTGCCGTACGGATGCGCCGTGCTGGGAGAACCGCATGGCGAGCCGCTCCTCAGTCAGGATGATCTCGTGCACGGTCATGCCGAGGCCGGGGAACTGCTCGAGCTGCCGTACGACGGCAGGCACGTAGACCTCGTCGCGCGGGCCGAGCTCGGTGCCGCCCATGGAGAGCATGTAATCCGGCTCCATGATCTGCGCGCATACGGCAGGGTTCTGGCACAGGAGGTAGTCGACGACGTAACGCCGCATCAGCGCGACGAACGGGTGCATCACGAGATAGCCCGGTCGCGACCGATCCAGTGCGGTGCCCGCAACTCCTTCTTGAGCACCTTGCCTGACGCGTTCCGGGGAAGGACATCGACGAACTCCACCGACGTGGGGCACTTGTAGCGGGCGAGGCGTGTACGGGCGAACTCGATCAACGCCTCGCCATCGACGTCTGCACCTGGGCGGCGGACCACGATGGCTCGGGGCGTCTCACCCCAGCGATCGTGGGGCACACCGATGACCGCCACCTCGGCGATGGCCGGATGGTCGTAGAGCACGTTCTCCACCTCGGCCGGGTAGATGTTCTCGGCCCCGGACACGATCATGTCCTTGAAGCGGTCGTACAGGAACAGGTAACCGTTCTCATCGGCGTAGGCAGCATCACCGGTGCGCAGCCAGCCCTCGGGGGTGATGGTCTTCGCCGTCTCTTCCGGTTTGTTGCGGTACCCGCGCATGACCATCGCCGAGCGGACCCAGATCTCGCCGACGGCACCGGTGGGGACTTGCTGTCCCGTGGACGGGTCGAAGAGGGCGATCTCGATCCACGGCACGGCCTTGCCGCACGAGCGCAGCAACATCGCCCGATCCGGATCGTCCGGCTGATGGTCCTCCGGGGGTAGGGCCACGATGGAGCCCGCGGTCTCGGTCATGCCGTAGTTCTGCGTGAACCCGCAGCCGAGCACCTCGATGGCGCGCCGGAGCACCGCATCGCCGATCGGGGACGCGCCGTACACGACGAGCTGCAGGCTGGACAGATCGGCCGCCTCCACCTCGGGCGCCGAGACGATCGTCTGGATCACTGCGGGCACGAAGA
>JAYUDQ010000575.1:0-4260 GCA_043739745.1 Acidimicrobiia bacterium
GGTGCAGTCGTCGAGATGGTCGAACGGGGCATCGGCGCGCTCGAGGTGAAGCAGGCCGTGTGGGAGGAGTTCATCGACCGCGTCGACGCCGAGCACGAGAAAATGATCTGGACCCATCCTGGTATGTCCACGTACTATCGGAACAGGTCGGGCCGGGTCGTGTCGACACTGCCCTTCCGCCTCGTCGACCTGTGGCAATGGACCCGGCGGCCTGAACTGGGCGACTTCGCGCAAACTCCGGCTCCGGTCTCATCAGTCGGAAGCAGCGTCGCAGCCCCCTAAGATCGGCGCACGTGCGACATCTCCCGTTCGAGGCCGTGTTCAATTTCCGAGACCTCGGCGGGTATGCAACGGCCGACGGCGGGACGATCCGGTGGCAGCACATCTACCGCGCCGACGCACTCCATCGCTTCACCTCCGACGAGGCCGAGCAGATCCGCAGCCTGAACCTGCGGACCGTGATCGATCTGCGCCAGTCGCGAGAGATCGAGGAGCGTGGTCGCTTCCCGGTCGAGGACCACCCTGTCGTGTGGGAACACGCCTCGATGATCGTGACCATGTGGGACGCGTACGATCGACCTGAGACTGACGAGGCCACCTACGACTTCCTGGCCGAGCGCTACGCCGACATGCTCGTCGAAGGCGCCGATTCGCTGCGCCGGATCTTTGCGCTGCTCTCGCTCCCCGAGTCCTATCCGGTGGTGTTCCACTGCGCCGCAGGCAAGGACCGCACAGGCACGCTCGCCGCATTGCTGCTCGACTTGGCCGGGGTCGACGACGAAGTGATCGCCGAGGACTACTCGCTGAGCGCGGCGCCGATGGTGCCGCTGCAGCAGTGGATCCGCGAGAACGTCCATGGCGGCAGGGAAGACATGGTGAACGGGCCGAAGGCGTTCCTTGCCGCACCTCCCGAGGCCATGCGCCGCTTCCTCGCCCGCCTGCGCGACACACACGGCGGGGCCCGCGGCTACCTCCGCGCTCTGGGCTTCGACGACGCGACCATGGACGCGATCCTGGCGAATGTGGTCGAGCCGGCCTGAGGCCGCCGCACCGCAAGCTCATGCCTCGTCCGGTCGAGGACCTGCGAGTCAGTCGTCCGAGTCAGTCGTCCGAGTCAGTCGTCCAGGTCGAATGCGGCCTGGATTGCCGCCGCCAGTGCCGCCTCCTGGTCCGGCAGGAGGTAGCCGATCAGACGTCCGAGCACCCCCGTCGGGATCGTGACGATGTTGTCGCAGTTGACAACGCTCGGCCTGTCGAGCCCGTTTGCCGTGCCGACCTCGAGCTCGGTCGACAGTCCTCTCGCCCTCGACGTGATGGGCGCCACGGTGACGGTAGTGAGGTGTGTCCGCCTGCCCACTCCGACAGCCGATCGAGGTCAGCAGATGGCTTCGAGCCCGACAGGATCTCCGCGTCCCGCGCGGCCAGTTCCCGGCGCCGCTCGCGGGTCAGGGCGCGGGCGACCACCTCTGCCCGGCTCGCGGCGTGGCCGCCGGCGACGAGCTGATCGACGAACGCCACAACGTCGTCGGGAAGTCGAACCGCGATCTGCTTGCTCATCCAAAAGCGGTATCATCTTGCTACCAAATCGGGATACGGGAACATCGATCCAATGCTGGATTGGGCCCTCGACCCGAGGGTTCAGCGATTGGCGGCGTAGTCGAGCGCCTGGCGGCTCAGCTCGTCGAACAGCACCTGCTGCGCCGGGTCGTTCGCCGCCGTGCGCTCGGGATGCCACTGCACCGCGACCATCCAGCCCTTCGACTCGGCTTCTTCGAGCTCGAGCGCTTCCACTGTGCCGTCGTCGCTACGCGCGCTTACGACCAGTCCGGTGCCCAGCTGATCGGCGGCTTGATGGTGATAGCTCCAGCACGACTCGATCCGTGCCGCGCCGCCCTGCGTCTTCGCCAGCAGCGACCCGGCTTCAACCTCGACACTGTGGCGGACATGACCCTCGCCCGGCTGACCATGATGCTGGAAGCCTGGCCCGTCCGTGATGTGCTGGTGCAACGATCCGCCGAGTGCGACATTGAGGACCTGCAGGCCGCGGCAGATCGCAAGTGTCGGGAGACCCAGTTCCAGGGCGGCGAGCATGAGCGACATCTCGAGGTCGTCCGACGTGTCGACGACTCCATAGGTGCGCGGGTGTGCGATCTGGCCGAAGCGCTGCGGGTCGACGTCGCCTCCCCCGACGAGCACCAACCCGTCCATGCGCTCGAGGTACTGCTTGGCGTCATCGACCGAGATCGAGCGCGGTGCAACAATCGCCTCGTCGGCGCCCGATCGCCAGAGCGCGTCGAGGTACACGTTCTGCATGACGGTCGCCGACGCATCGGGCCAGGCCTGCACCTCACCCGGGTTACGGGGACGCGACGAGATGGCGATGAGCGGACGGGCAGCAGGTCGGGGCATCAACACAAAGTCTGGCACTGTTTCAACTGGTGGCGGGCCCCACCTCCGCTCCGCTTCGGCACCCACCACGACCGCCTCTCCGGGGATTCGAGGCGTCCCCTCCGTCGCTACGCTCCTCCCCCGCCACACTCACCCACGACGAACATTCACTGGTGGCGGGCCCCACCTCCGCTCCGCTTCGGCACCCACCACTCGATGGCCGCGGGCCCGCCTTCGAGCTACCAACGCTCGAAGTTGCGGCGCAGCTCCCAGTCGGTGACGGCCTTGTTGAACTGCATCCACTCGTGCCGGGCGGTGGTGACGAAGTGGTGCACCACGTCCTCGCCGAACGCAGCAACCGCTGCGTCCGAACCCTCGAGAAGCTCGATCGACTCGACGATGTTCCAGGGAATCCGGGGCACGTCCTTGGACTCGTACGCATTCCCGACGAACGGTGCCTCGAGCGCCAGGCCCTGCTGCAGACCGTGCAACCCTCCGGCGATCACCCCGGCGAACGCGAGGTACGGGTTCGCGTCGGCACCGGGGATGCGGCTTTCGACCCGAAGGCCGGAACCGTGCCCGGCGATGCGCAGCCCGCATGTGCGGTTGTCCATCCCCCAGGCGACGGCCGTCGGCGCCCAACTCCCGGGCTGGTACCGCTTGAATGAGTTCACCGTCGGTGCGAACAGCCACGAGAACTCGCGGGCCGTCGACAGCATGCCGGCGAGGTACTGCTCGAAGGGTGCCGACATCTTGTGCGGGTCGGCCGAATCGGCGTCGGCGGCGGAGTCATCGGCCAGGTTCCAGAGGCTCGAGTGGACATGGCACGACGAACCGACATCGTCCATCGTGTACTTCGCCATGAACGTGATTGCCCGACCCGCAAGCGCAGCGATCTCTTTGGCCCCGTTCTTGTAGATGGCGAGCCGGTCGGCCATTTCGAGCGCCTCGGCGTAGCGCAGATTGATCTCGTGCTGGGCGAAGCCGGCCTCGCCCTTCGAGCATTCGATCGGCACGCCGGCGCCGTCCATACCGTTGCGTATGGCACGGATCAGGTGCTCATCCTTCGATGTCTGGAGGATGTGGTAGTCCTGAATCGTGTTCGAATCCGGGGTGAGGCCCCGATAGCCCTTCGTGGCGGCCTCCTCGAACGATTCACGGAACAGGAAGAACTCGAGCTCGGCTCCCGTCTTCACCGTGTAGCCGAGCTTGGCGGCCCGCTCGATCTGGCGCTTGAGGATCTGACGAGGCGACACCTCGACCGGCGAGTCGTGCTCGTCGAGGAGGTCGCAGATGACGAGCGCGGTCTTGTCCAGCCACGGGATGCGCCGCAGCGTGGCGAGGTCGGGGACGGCTTTCATGTCGCCGTAGCCCGCCTCCCAATTGGCGAATCGGTAGCCGGGGAGCACGTTCATCTCGACGTCGGTGGCGATCAGGTAGTTGCATGCCTCGATGCCGTGAGCGAGCGTGTCGTCCACGAAGAAATGGCCCGTCATGCGCTTGCCCTTCCACGACCCGGCGAGGTCGGGGAACACAACAAGGACCGTATCGATCGCGCCGTCCGCGACCTCGTCCTTCAGCTGTTGGACCGAGAGCAGCCCGGTGTTCACGCGAGTGACGAGAGCTCGTGCTCGATGGCGAGCAGCTCTTCGCGAGTGCCCTGGACCTTCGGGCCGGTGAACCATTTCTTCGCCGACGCCATCCACCAGATCCCGACCGCGATCCCGATGCCCCCCACCACCGGAAGCGTGAGGTTGGCGGTCTCCCACTTGTTCCAGGGCACGAACTGGGGCAGCAGACCGATGATGACGATGCCGATCACGTACACGACCGCGAACCAGCCGATGAACTTCGACCGCGCGCCCAGGTGCC
>JAYUDQ010000576.1:0-10605 GCA_043739745.1 Acidimicrobiia bacterium
GTCCTTCTCACCAACGTGCTTCCGGCATGGGCCGGAAGCTGGGTGAACAACAACCTCGTCGGTGGGGACAAGCCCGCGTACGTGGTCGTCTACGGCATCCTCATCATCTTCTTCGCATACTTCTACACGGCCATCAGCTTCGATCCACACCAGCAGAGCGATCAGATCCGCAAGCAAGGTGGCTTCATCCCGGGCATCCGTCCGGGCGCCCCGACCGAGCGGCATCTCGCGTTCATCCTCAATCGGATCACGTTCCCGGGTTCGCTGTTCATCGCCGCGATTGCACTCGTGCCGTCGTTGTTCATCCTCTTGTTCAAGATCTCCAACTTCGGCTTTGCCGGCACGTCGATCCTCATCGCCGTGGGTGTCGCATTGGAGACGATGAAGCAGATCGACAGTCAGATGACGATGCGAAATTACGAAGGCTTCCTCAAGCCCACCAAGGCCACGGCCGGCCGCTGAGCCGGACCGTTGGACTGAACGTGGAGAGGCGCGTGTTCGCGTGATACCTGGCGTTCGGTTGGTCATCCTTGGAAAACAAGGCGCTGGCAAGGGTACGCAGTGCGTGCAGCTGTCGCGCCACTACGTCGTTCCGCACATCTCGACGGGCGACATGTTCCGAGGTGCGATGAAGGCCGGTACCCCGATGGGGACAGCGGCCAAGCAGTTCGTCGACGAAGGAAACCTGGTTCCGGACGAGGTGGTCATCGGGATCGTTGACGAGCGGCTTTCGGAGCGGGATGCGCGCAGCCGTGGCTTCATCCTCGACGGGTTCCCGCGCACGACGAACCAGGCGGAATCGCTCGAGCAGATGTTGTCGCCGATGCGCCTCGATGTCGTCATCGACCTCGAGGTCGATACCGGCCTGGTGTTGGCGCGGCTCGCCAGCCGGCGCGTGTGCAGTTCATGCGGGCACAACTACAGCGTGCAGAGCCCCCCTGCCTTTCGCTGGCGCTGTGATCACTGCGGCGGCGACGTCATCCAACGGGAGGACGATCGCGAGGAGTCGATCACTGTGCGACTGCAGGCCTACGAGCAGCAGACCAAGCCGCTCATCGAGTGGTACGGAGCGCGCGGCCTGCTCGCTACCGTCGATGGCTCGCAGCCCATGGATGCAGTGTTCGAACAGGTCGTGGCCATCATCGACGGTCGTTCGTGACGGCACCACTGATCGCTGCGGCGAGTCGGCGGAGGGAATTTCAGCCCTAGCAGGACGCGCTACAATCTCGCTCCGGCCTTGTGCCGCCTCGCGTCCGCGCTCGATCCCGAGCGTAGCGCAACCCCCTCGATGCCTGGAGGATTCACCTGCCGAAGCCAAAGGAAGACGCGATCGTGCTCGAAGGAGTGGTCGTAGAGCCGCTCCCGAATGCGATGTTCCGCGTCGAGCTTGAGAACGGCCACAAGGTGCTGGCCCACATCTCCGGGAAGATGCGCATGCATTACATCCGGATCCTGCCTGGCGATCGAGTGCAGGTGGAATTGACGCCATACGACCTCGCCCGGGGTCGGATCACCTACCGCTACAAGTAGTTCCCCTTATCAGTTATGAGATCGAGACACGCATGAGTAGTCATTCTCTCTCCCCGTCCGCCGAAAGCAGGGTTGGCCAGTGAAGGTCCGGCCGAGCGTCAAAGCCATCTGTGAGAAGTGCAAGGTCATCCGCCGCCATGGGCGCGTGATGGTCATCTGCACCAATCCACGACACAAGCAACGGCAGGGCTGAGCACATGGCCCGTCTTTCCGGCGTCGACATCCCGCGTGAGAAGCGCGTGGAGATCAGCCTCACCTATATCTTCGGCATCGGCCGGACCACCTCGAAGAAGATCCTTGCGAGCACCGGCATCGACGCGGACACGCGGGTGCGCGATCTCACCGAGGATGAGGTGAACCGTCTGCGCGTCTACATCGACCAGAACCTGAAGGTCGAAGGCGATCTGCGCCGCGACGTCTCGCAGGACATCAAGCGCAAGATGGAGATCGGCTCGTACCAGGGCATCCGTCACCGCCGCGGCCTTCCCGTCCGTGGTCAGCGCACGCACACCAACGCCCGCACGCGCAAGGGTCCCAAGAAGACCGTCGCCGGTAAGAAGAAAGTTCCCAGGAAGTAAACCCCCATGGCTAAGCCCAAACCAGGCGGTCGCCGCCCCCGCAAGCGCGAGCGGAAGAACGTCGTCAACGGCGTTGCGCACATCAAGAGCTCGTTCAACAACACGATCGTGTCGATCACCGATGCCGAGGGCAACGTCCTCGCATGGGCCTCGTCCGGCAACGTCGGGTTCAAGGGCAGCCGCAAGTCCACACCGTTCGCGGCACAGTTGGCGGCCGAGGCCTGTGCCCGTCGGGCCATGGAGCACGGCCTGCGCCGGCTCGAGGTCCTCGTGAAGGGCCCGGGTTCGGGCCGCGAGACGGCCATCCGCTCGCTGCAGAACGTCGGTCTCGAAGTGACGGCCATCAAGGACGTCACCCCGGTTCCCCACAACGGCTGTCGCCCGTCCAAGCGTCGGAGGGTCTGAGCCATGGCTCGCTACACCGGTCCCGTCTGTCGGCTCTGCCGCCGGGAGAAGATGAAGCTGTTCCTCAAGGGCGTCAAGTGCGACAGTACGAAGTGCCCGATCGAGAAGCGTCCGTACCCCCCGGGTGAGCATGGCCGTGGCCGCATCCGTGAGTCGGAGTACATGATCCAGCTCCGGGAGAAGCAGAAGGCCCGCCGCATCTATGGCGTGCTGGAGAAGCAGTTCCGCAACATGTTCGCCGAGGCCGACCGTCAGGCCGGCGTCACGGGCGAGAACTTGCTCCGCATGCTCGAGCTGCGCCTGGACAACGTCGCGTTCCGCGCCGGTTGGGGTGCCAGCCGCTCGCAGGCCCGCCAGCTCGTGCGCCACGGTGGCGTCAACGTCAACGGCAAGCGCGTCACCATCCCGAGCTACCAGGTGAAGCGGGGTGACACGATCGAGTTGCGGCCGAAGACGGCCGAGTTCATCGTCGTCCAGCACAACATCGACACGCTCGACCGTTCGCTTACGCCATGGCTTGAGAGGGCCGGCGAAGGCAAAGCGGTCATCGTGCGTGACCTTCCGCTGCGCGAGCACATCGATGTGCCCGTGCGCGAGTCGCTGATCGTGGAGCTCTACAACAAGTAGGCGCGAGCACCATCGGTTGCCCGTCGACGGCTGCCGATGAGCGAGCGCATCAACAAGTACGGCCAACCGGGCACCGGCCCGGCTGCTGACATGACGGAGCCGTTGGCGTCCGTTCGGCCATCCATCTTCCGAGGAACGCTACGTATGCTTATCATTCAACGGCCATCAGTAGAGGCAGCGGGCGAAGCCGAAGGCAATCGCCAGCGCTTCACCGTTTCGCCGCTCGAGCCCGGCTTCGGTTACACCCTTGGCGCCGTCTTGCGCCGCACGCTGCTGTCGTCGATCCCGGGTGCCGCAGTCACGCAGGTCCGATTCGACGACTCGCTGCACGAGTTCGCCACGATCCCAGGCGTCAAGGAAGATGTCACCGACATCATCTTGAACCTCAAAGATCTGGTGCTCTCGAGCGAGAGCGACGAGCCGGTGCACCTGCGTCTCGACGTGCGCGGGCCAGCCACCGCTACGGCCGGCGACATTCCACTGCCGACCGGTGTCGAGGTGCTGAACCCCGAGCTCGTCATCGCCACGATCAACGGCAAGGGTCGACTCGCCATCGACATCACCGTCGAGCGCGGCCGTGGCTACGTGTCGGCAGACAAGAACAAGAAGTCATCGATCATCGGTGTGATTCCGGTTGACTCGATTTTCTCGCCGGTCCGCCGGGTAGCGTTCAACGTCGAGCCGACGCGGGTCGAGCAGTCGACGAACTACGACAAGCTGACACTCGATATCGAGACCGACGGCTCGATCAGCGCCAAGGATGCACTCGCCTCTGCGGGCGACACGCTCCGGTCGCTCTTCGGGCTGGTCGCCGATATGAGCGAGGCGCCGCAAGGTCTCTCGCTCGGGGAGACCAGCGCTCTCGGCAGCGGCTCCCCGGACCTCGATCTGCCGATCGAGGACCTCGAATTGTCCGAGCGTCCGCGCAACTGCCTCAAACGGGCACAGGTCAATACCATCGGGGAGCTCGTGCAGCAGACCGAGGATGACCTCCTCGCCATCACCAACTTCGGCCAGAAGTCCTTGGACGAAGTCATCCAGAAGCTCGATGAGCGCGGTCTGTCGCTCCGTACGAAAGGCTGAAGTCCCATGCCTATGACACCCCGGAAGGGTCACCGCCTCGGCAGTGATTCCTCGCATCAGAAGGCCATGCTCGGTAACCTCGTTGCCTCGCTTGTCGCAGCCGAATATGTGGTCACCACAGAAGCCAAGGCCAAGGCGCTGCGCCCCGTGGCCGAGCGCATGATCACGAAGGCCAAGAAGGGCGGCGTTCACAACCAGCGCCAGGTCGTTGCGTTCATCCGTGACAAGGACATGACCGCCAAGTTGTTCGCAGAGATCGGCCCCCGCTACACCGACCGCAACGGCGGTTACCTGCGCATCCTGAAGCTGGGTACCCGTCACGGCGACAATGCGCCCATGGCCCGTATCGAACTCGTCTGAGTCGGAACCGCTGAACGACCGGTATGCCCGGTCCTACACGGAAGGGCCCGTAAGAAAACTACTTGCACGACCTGTGCGCGTCTGGCCCGGTGGATGGCACCCTCTCGGCCTGCGGCCGTCCAAGTAGTTTTCTTCCGGTCCCGAAGGGGCGCTTCGGCGCCCCTTCTCGCGTCCGTATGTGCCTCCACGTGCGGCCGATGTCCGCCCGATCCACCCCCGGCGTCGATAGCATTGCTGTCCACCGCCATGAAGGAGCACGCCCTGCCATGAGCAATGGTCGCCAAATACCGGAACATTCCCCAAGTCGTTCGGCGGGCGGTGCCGTCCTGCGCGGCGCGTTGCTTTTGCTCGTCGCGCTCGTCGTCGGCGTCGTACTGCTTCAGAACGTCGACAACGGCCCAAACGCGGCGCCCGGTGCTGACACGCCTGCCGTGGCGGACTCGACGGCCGCCCGAGGGGCGGACACGACGGCCGCCGGTGGGACACCAATCGCCTCGACCACCACGCTCGTGCAGCGGGCCCCGAACCTCGTCAAGGTCCTCCTCGTGAACGGCTCTGGGAAGAACCGGGCGGCGGCGCGGGTCAAGGCGTTCCTGTCGACGAGCGGCTACGACTTCGTCGATCCTCGGGACGCAAAGGCGACGAACTACGCCGATCGAGTTTCGTACACACCTGGGTTCGAGACCGAGGCGGCTCTTCTCGGCGGTTTGCTCGGGCTGGCTCCCGGAAGCATTGGGCCGCTGCCGTCGGAGCAGACCGTGAAAACCCCCCCGGACGTGCCGGCCTTCGACGTGCAGATCATGGTCGGCCAGGACCTGGCGACCAAGTATGCCAACCAGTCGTTGACAAGAACACCGACGACGATCGCGGCCACTACAACGCTTCCCGCCTGACAGGGTTTCGCCTGCCTGCCCCCACGCGGCACGTCGTCGCCGCGTTCGACAAGTTCCGTCACACCGCCAACGCGGCCGAGTTGTGCGCCTCAATCGGCGACGTCGCCTGGGAGGCGGGCTGGTCCTTCGACGCGGTCCCGTTGGGCGACGGTGGCGAGGGCACGCTCGAGGCCCTCGCCGCGCAGGGTGGCATCCTGCGTACGACCACAGTGTCCGGCCCCCTCGGCGATGCCGTGTCGGCCGCCTGGCTGCTGCGGGGCTCGACTGCGTTCATTGAAATGGCCCGTGCGTCGGGACTCGAACTGGTGGGCGGGGCCGAGGGCAATGACGCGCTCGACGCCTCGACCTTCGGGACCGGCGAGTTGATGGTTGCCGCCCTCGGCAACGGCGCGAAGCGCCTTGTTGTTCTGCTGGGGGGCTCGGCCACAACGGACGGGGGCTTCGGCGCGCTCCGGGCCATGGAGCCGCTTCCGCGCTTCCGCGGGACCCAGATCGTGGTCGCCTGTGATGTCGAGACCCGGTTCCTCGATGCCGCGGCCGTCTTCGGCCCACAGAAGGGTGCGTCCTCACTGCAGGTGAACCTCCTCACGCGGCGACTGCAACGGCTCGCCGACGTGTTCCGCGACGAACGCGGCATCGACGTGCGAGACGTTCCCGGATCCGGCGCTGCCGGCGGCCTGGCCGGAGGACTGCTGTCGATCGGGGCGAGACTCGTGTCCGGCTTCGCCCTCGTCGCAGAGGAGACCGGACTGCACGAGAAACTGAGCCGCGCGGACCTCGTCGTAACGGGTGAGGGCTTCGTCGACGAGCAGTCGTTCAACGGCAAGGTCGTGGGCGGGGTGTGCGAGGCGGCCCTCGAGGCCGGCATCGGCGTGCTGGTCATCGGTGGCAACATCGAAGTCGGCCTCGATGTGCCCGAGCACTTACGCGGAAGCGTGCGTTGCATCGTGTCGCTCGTGGACCGATTCGGTGAGGAAAAGGCCTGGGGTGAGCCCGTCCAGTGCGTCCGCAGGGTCGTGCACGACCACCTCGCCGGCTACTGACGGAGCCTCTGCGAACCGATTGGCACTCTCTGTCGGAGATTGCCAGCGCAGTCCCGTGATGCGGTAGCCTTAGCACTCGCACCACTTGAGTGCTAGCCGGGGTTCCGATGGGACTCCACGGTCGCAGAGTCACAGCACGCAACGAATCCCCGCAACGAATCCCCGAAGTACCCAACGAACCCCCAGAGAATTGCTTAGGAGACGAACATGGCGAAGATGATCGCGTTCGACGAAGTCGCACGACGTTCCCTCGAGAAGGGCATGCAGCAGCTTGTTGACGCCGTGAAGGTCACGCTTGGGCCGAAGGGCCGCAACGTCGTCCTCGAGAAGAAGTGGGGCGCCCCCACGATCACCAACGACGGCGTGTCCATCGCCAAGGAGATCGATCTCGAAGACCCGTTCGAGCGCATCGGTGCCGAACTGGTCAAGGAAGTCGCCAAGAAGACGGACGACGTCGCCGGCGACGGCACCACCACCGCCACCGTGCTCGCCGGGGCCATGGTCCGTGAGGGCCTGCGCAACGTGGCCGCCGGGGCCAACCCGATGAGCCTGAAGAAGGGCATCGAGGCCGCCGTCGAGGCTGCTGTCGAGGCCATCAAGGCCATCAGCCAGTCGGTCGACGGCTCGAAGGAGAAAGTCGCCCAGGTGGCCTCCATCTCCGCCGCCGACACCGAGATTGGTGGCCTCATCTCCGAGGCCATCGACAAGGTCGGCAAGGACGGCGTCATCACCGTCGAGGAGAGCCAGACGTTCGGCATGTCAATGGACCTCGTCGAGGGCATGCGCTTCGACAAGGGCTACATCTCGCCCTACTTCGCCACGGACATGGAGCGGCTCGAGGCGACCCTCGAAGACCCCTTCATCCTGCTCGTCAGCTCGAAGATCAGCTCGGTCCGGGACCTGCTGCCGATCCTCGAGAAGGTCATGCAGTCGAGCAAGGCCCTCGTCATCATCGCCGAGGACGTCGAGGGCGAGGCCCTGGCCACGCTCGTCGTCAACAAGATCCGCGGCACGTTCAAGAGCGTCGCCGTCAAGGCGCCAGGCTTCGGCGAGCGCCGCAAGGCCATGCTGCAGGACATCGCCATCCTCACGGGTGCGCAGGTCATCAGCGAGGAAGTCGGCCTCAAGCTCGAGAACGTCACCCTCGACCTGCTCGGCAAGGCCCGCAAGATCGTCATCACCAAGGACGAGACCACCATCGTCGAGGGTGCCGGCTCGAGCGACGACGTGAAGGGCCGCATCGCCCAGATCAAGGCCGAGATCGAGAACACCGATTCCGATTACGACCGCGAGAAGCTGCAGGAGCGCCTGGCCAAGCTGTCCGGCGGTGTCGCCGTCATCAAGGTCGGCGCGGCGACCGAGGTCGAGCTCAAAGAGAAGAAGCACCGCATCGAAGACGCGGTGTCGACGACGAAGGCTGCTGTCGAAGAGGGTGTCGTTCCCGGCGGTGGCGTGGCCCTGCTGCGTGCCCAGACGGCCATTTTCGCCGTCGCCGACAAGCTCACGGGCGACGAGGCCACCGGTGCGCGCATCGTCGGCAAAGCCGTCGAGGAACCCCTCAAGCAGATCGCCATCAACGCCGGCCTCGAGGGCGGCGTCGTCATCGACAAGGTCCGCTCGCTGAAGAACCCGACCGAGGGCCTCAACGCCGCCACCGGCGTCTACGAGGACCTCGTGAAGGCCGGCGTCATTGACGCCGGCAAGGTCACCCGTTCGGCGCTGCAGAACGCAGCCTCGATCGCGGCCCTGTTCCTCACCACCGAGGCCGTCATCGTCGACAAGCCGGAGAAGGACGCGGCCCCCATGGGCGGCGGAGGTATGGACGACTACTGAGCACCTGACCCCCAGGGGTCGATTGCTCCCTGCTGTTGGGTCGAACTGTTGCTTCAAACGGTGCGAAGGGGCGTCCGCCTGGGCGCCCCTTCGTCGCGTCCCGGGGCGGGGCGGGCTTTTCTCCAAACGGACAATGGTCCTTGCGCCGGTCGTCTCGGACAGCGAGGCTGAGTCCCGCCGGGGCGACCTCGTCTGCAGGCGTCCGATCCCTTGGGAGTAGCCGTGACTCGACGCAACCGAGGCGATCGTGGCCCCCGTCCCACACAGCGAGAAGCGGCCGAACGCTTGGTGGCCGCGATGTCGTCCGCCCTCCTGCTCGGGCTCGTGGTCGTGTTGGTGGCTATGCCGGCCACAGCAGTGCCGATCCGTTCGGCGACTCGCAAGGCAGCCACTGTCGCGGTCCCGACTTCGAGGTCGCTGGTGGTCGCCGCGCCCACGGTCGCAACCACGAGGAAGCCGACCTTCGCTACGACGAAGGCGACCAGCACCACTCGCCGCTCGACGGTGACGACGAAGAAACCCGCCACCAAGGCGACCGTCCGCAGGTCGGCCGGGGCGACCAAGGCGAAGCCTGTTGCCACCGCGAGCACGAGTCTCGGCGGCCCCATCGTGGCATCGGTCGATGGAGTGCCGGTCGCGGTCACGTTGAAGGTCATCGAAGGCGGGGCCAGCACCTCAACGGTCGCGCTCGCGGCCACGCTTGCACCGACCACCGCGACCACCACCGTCACCGCGACGACCGCCCTCGCCCCGACGACAGCCGCTGCGACCCTGACGACCCTCAGCGCGAAGTCCTCGCCAGACTTCGACGTGGTCGTGGCCAACCCCGGCGTGGCCTTGACCGCAGGCGCCACGGCTGCGTTCCTCGTGATCGTCGCGCCGAGGTCGCCAGTGCCGGTGTCGGTCACGTTCGTGGTGGTCGGTCTGCCGGACGGCTCAACGGCCACCATGTCGCCGAACCCAACCACGGGAACAACCGAGCTTCGCATCACTACCCCGGTCAACCTCGTCCCGGCCACATACAACGTTCGACTCATCGGGACCGCCGGTTCGGTGACGAGGACGGCGGCGATCGCAATCGCCGTTGCCGCGCCGACCGCAACGACGACGGCCCTGACGTCGACGACCACCTCGCCGATCGGTACTGGGACGTTTGCGCTCTCCGTCGTCGGTGACGGGAAGCGTCTGCGCACGGGTGGGGCCGTCTCCTTCGACGTGACGATCGTTCCCGGTCAGAACTTCCCGGGTCCGGTCAGCCTGCTGGTCACCGGCGTCCCGTCGCTCGTGTCCGCGGCATTCACCGCAACCCCGACGAGCTCGAAGTCGACGTTATGGCTGAGTACGACCCTCAATCCAATGCCCGGTACCTACTCGATGGTGCTGGTCGCGACCTCGGGAACAACGGTGCAGACGGTCCCACTGGTGCTCATCATCGAGTGAGGACCCGGGGTCGACGGCGGCGCCTCACCATGGCGATGCTGACAAGCACCGCCGCAGCGACGGCGGCGCCGAACATGAGGTCGACACCGCCGTCTCGATGCGCAGCGCCGGCAGTTGATGCCCGGCGTGCCAACAGCGCCCCGGCTCCGTCAAGACCCGAAGGTCCCGAGCGCGTCGGCGGTGGGACGTTCGCCGCCACTGTTGCGCCTATGGCGTCGGTCGGATCGGTGACGGGTGACGTGGTGTCTGCGTCCGTAGTTCCCGACCGCGCGTTCGCCGAATCGGCCTCCAGTGCCACATCTGTGCCGCCCACTGCGGGGTCGGCGGACGTCAGCAGATCGCTCTGGGCGCTCAGGTCGACCGTGCCGGCGTCGCTGCCCGCCCCGGTCGTGGCGAGCGTCGAAGGGCCCAGCGTTCCCGTCTCGGTTCGTACGGTGAAGAAGGTGGAGCGAAGACCGAGCGCGGCATCGACTCTCGGACCGCCGAGATGGACGGCTCCTGTGCTGCCGTCGAGCGTCACCTCCGTCGCGCGGCCGGATGGGCCGACCGCCGACACGAGGATCGAATGCAGTTCGCCGGCGTAGCCGAGCCGTCGCCCGGCCTCCCCGAGGGACATGCGCACGGTCCAGGCCTTCACGTCGCCTGTCGGGTACACGCCTGCCTTGAGGTACGGCAGGTCGTTGCCGCTGCCACCGAACGCCTCGGTGGGAGAAGCGATCGTGCCACCACCGCTGGCCGAGTAGAAGGTCGCGGCCAGCTTTCCCTTGTAGGACAGCACCTTCCCCCGCGTCGCCAGGACGGCGGCATCCATCT
>JAYUDQ010000577.1:0-4255 GCA_043739745.1 Acidimicrobiia bacterium
TTCGCGGCAGTGACGAACCACCGGCCGTTGCGCCGCAGGAGCGGCTGCGACGAACCGGTGGCCACCACCCGCAACGGGTCGTCGCTGTTCGACCGCAACAGGTTGGCCACGATCCGGGCGTTCAGCGACGCCTGGGTGATGGCCACGGACTCGCGCTGGTCGAGGAGGTAGCTGCGGGCCCGCTGGTAGGTCACCGCGCTGAGCACGAGCGAGAGGGTGAGGCCGAGCAACGCGAACGCGACCGCAGACCGGGCCCGCAGGCCGAGGTTGCGGCGGCCGCTTCGGCGCAGCAGACGGCGAAGGGCCCGGGTCACGGCACGAGCTTGTACCCGAGGCCGCGCACCGTCACGAGTCGCCGCGGATCAGACGGGTTCTCCTCGAGTTTGGTCCGCAGGCGGTAGATCTGGGTGTCGACCAGGCGGCCGTCGCCGAGGTAGTCGTAGCCCCACACGCGCTCGAGGAGCTCTTCGCGGCTGAGCAGCTCACCCGGCTGCGCAGCCAGTTCGCAGAGGATCTTGAACTCGGTCCTCGTCAGTGCGAGGAGTGCGCCGTGCCAGTAGGCCTCACCAGCGGTCGGACGCAGCTCGAGCGGACCGACGACGAGGGCCGGCACCACCGCAACCGCGTCGGCGCGGGTCTCCGGGGTCGGTACCGACGATTGCTGGCGGCGCAGATGCGCCCGCAGGCGGGCCGCGAGCTCCTTGGCCGCGATCGGCTTCACGAGATAGTCGTCGGCGCCCGCCTCGAGCCCCGCGACGACGTCGTGGGTGTCGCTCTGGGCCGTCAGGACGACGATCGGCATGCGGCTGTGCTCGCGCAGATAGCGGATGACGGCGAAGCCGTGAATGCCCGGAAGCAGCAGGTCGACGATGGCAAGGTCCGGCGGATCGGCGGCGTACAGCTCGATGGCCGCTTCGCCGGTGGGCGCCTCGATCACCTCGTAGCCCTCGTCCTCCAGATG
Organism: Acidimicrobiia bacterium; assembly: GCA_043739745.1. Taxonomy (GTDB): domain Bacteria; phylum Actinomycetota; class Acidimicrobiia; order Acidimicrobiales; family JANYDT01; genus JAYUDQ01. The sequence continues at coordinate 962 of JAYUDQ010000577.1, forward strand.
CAGCCGAAGGGCGAAGCGGATCTGGTCGTCATCCTCGACGAACAGGACTTTGGTGGCCATAGGGGGGATTCTCTCGCGGATGCACGGACCGGCGATCCTTGCCCCATCAACGATCCTTGCCCTATGAACGATCCTTGCCCATCGAAAGGTCAGCGCGCACAGGATCGACGGACCACGCACAGGATCGCGTCAAAGTCGCGACGTTGTGAAGGGGGTTTCGCGAGCCTCGATACGTCATGCTGTTCTCGTGCCGGTCCCTTCCTCCCCTGGGAGATCGGCATCCGCATCTGAGCGGTTTCTGCCGCTGAGTACGGGGCTTGGGTGGGCCAAACAATGCGCCTGCAGCCTGGAGCCGTCCAGTCTGCAGGCGCAGCGGCCCCCGCTCCGCTTCTGATGCCGAGAGCTGAACGATCATGACCGACACCGCCGCCACTTCATCCCCGGCCGCAGCCACGGCCACGCCCGCGGCCTTCGATCCACACCGCGACGGAGGCATGGACTTGCAGCCCGGCGTCGCCCGCCCGAGCCATGCCGAGCGCGTCCGCACGCTCGTGCACGGCGCCGGCAGCGCCCTGCTGTCGACGATTGCCCGCGATCCTGCGGGGTATCCGTTCGGCTCGCTGGTGACGTTCCTCGTCGACACCGATGGGTCGCCCTGGGTGCTCGTGTCGACCATGGCCGAGCACACCCGCAACGCCCAGAACGACCCACGGGCCAGCGTCCTCATCACCGAACAGGCACCGGGCGGCGTCGACCCGCTCGCGCTCGGCCGTGTGTCGCTCGTCGGCGACCTCACCGCCCAGACACCCACGGCCGAGCTGCGCGCCGCGTTCCTCGAGCGCCATCCCGGCGCGCGGGTCTATGTCGATTTCCCCGACTTCGGCTGGTGGAAGCTCGACGTGCAGGCCATTCGCTACGTCGGCGGGTTCGGCCGGATGAGCTGGGTCGAGACCGGCGAGTACGCCGGTGCCGAGCCTGATCCGATTGCGCCGTTCGCCGACGGCATCGTCGCTCATATGAACGCAGACCACGCCGCCTCACACGTCACGCTGATCCATCACGTCGTCGGCCGCACCGACGTCACCAGCGCGGTGATGACCGGCGTGGACCGGCTCGGTTGCGACCTCGACGCCCAGAGCCCACGCGGCACGTTGCCGTTGCGGCTCCCCTTCCCATCGCCGGTCACCTCGGCCGAAGCAGTCCGCTCGACCCTCGTTTCCATGCTGCATGAAGCCCGCGCCGCGCTTGGCACCGCGGGCTAAACCCTCCCACACCCTCGACTTCGACGCGTCGGTTCCGTCGTTCGAGCCCTAGCGCTCGGGTGCGGCTCCGCTTGCGCGCAGCGAAGAACGCCATGTTCGGCCCCAGGGTCAACCTTCAGGCGATCCTGCGCGCCGAAACGCCTCCGTAGACCCCGCTCAGCCGCGAAGGTGATCCTGATCACGACCGCACCCCGGCGGCGGCGGATCTGACCACTGTCCCGGCTCTTCCGGAGCGCCAAACCCATCCGCTACCGTCTCGCCCCAAGACACCGACGGGCGCGACGGCATTCGCCAGTACGGTGCATCCGTGAAGAACGAGTTGGCCGGGGCCTCCGGTGCCCTGATGGTGTGCGGCACCACGAGCGACTCGGGCAAGAGCACGTTCGTGGCCGGCCTCGCCCGGGCGCTGGCCCGCACCGGCGTACGGGTCGCGCCGTTCAAGGCGCAGAACATGGCGAACAACTCGTTCATCACGCCGTCCGGCCACGAGATCGGCCGGGCACAGGGCCTGCAGGCCTTCGCCGCCGGTGCCGTTCCCGAGGTCGCAATGAACCCGGTGCTCTTGAAACCGACCGGCGAACGCACGAGCCAGGTCGTCGTCCTCGGCAAGGCCGTCGCCACGATGTCAGCCGCGGAGTACCACGCCTACAAACCGCAGCTCCTCGAGCTCGTGCTGGAATCTCTTGCCGACCTGCGCTCGCGCTTCGACGTCGTGCTGTGCGAGGGGGCCGGCAGCCCAGCCGAGATCAACCTCCTCGCCAACGACATCGTGAACCTGCGCATCGCGTACGAGGCCGACATCCCGGCCATCGTCGTGGGCGACATCAATCCGGGCGGGGTGTTCGCCGCACTCTTCGGCACGGTCGGTCTCCTTCCCGACCACTACCGTGCGCTCGTGCGCGGCTTCGTGATCAACAAGCTGCGAGGCGATCCGGCATTGCTGCTCGACGGCACTGCCCAGCTCGAGGCCGCATGCGGCGTTCCGACACTCGGCGTGCTGCCGTGGATGGACGGGCTCACGCTGGATGCGGAGGACTCGCTCGGAATGCCCGCGCACGGCACTGCATTCCGACCGCCCATCGCCGATGCACTCGACATCGCTGTCGTCCGACTCCCGTACATCGCCAACTTCACCGACTTCGATCCGCTGACGATCGAGGCCGGCGTCAACGTCCGCTACGTCCACCATGCATCGGCCCTCGGCCGGCCTGACCTCGTGATCGTGCCGGGCTCGAAGGCGACGGTGGCCGACCTGCGCTGGCTGCGGGCAAATGGCTTCGCCGACGTGCTCGCCGGTACCCATGGAGTCGCGCCGACCTGCCTCGGTATCTGCGCGGGCTATCAGATGTTCGGTGGCGTGATCGACGATCACGTCGAGTCACGCGAAGGCGTGGTCGAGGGGCTCGGACTGCTCGACGTGCGCACGGTGTTCGACCCCGCAAAGGTGACGGCACAGCGGCGGGCTACGGCAACCGTCGGGTCGGCCGATCACGGTCTGGGCGGCTATCAGATCCACCATGGCCGCGTCGGCGCGCTCGGCTCGGTCGAAGCCTGGATGGTGCTCGACGATGGCGTCGTCGAGGTGTCGGCCGTTGTCGGGCCGACGCTGGTGATGGGCACGACACTGCACGGGCTGTTCGAGGACGACGGGTTCCGGCGGGCGTTCCTCGCCCACGTGGCAGCTCGGGCCGGCAAGGTGTTCCGCTCTGATGGCGCCTCGTTTGCCGATGCCCGGAACCGCCAGATCGATCGGCTCGCCGACGCCATCGAGGAACACGTCGACTGCACGCAACTCGCATCGCTCCTGGCCTCGGCCTCCGCACCCGACACCCGGATACGGGTGTCGGCCGGGAGCTCACGATGAGCGCGATCGACATCCCCATGGCGGACATCGCCTCCCCGGCCGCATCACAGCTGCGCACCGATCTCGACCGGGTGTCGGCGCTCGTCTCGTATCTCACCGTGCTCACTCCGCCAGCTGTTCCTGCAGGTTCGGACTGGTTCCGCTGCAGTGACGTGCTCGCCGACCCGG
>JAYUDQ010000578.1:0-4249 GCA_043739745.1 Acidimicrobiia bacterium
GCGATGATCACCCGGCGGAGGCCCTGGAGGTTCGCGTTCCCGCCCTGCGTCGGCTCCACGCCTTCGATGACCTGGAAGAGCACTCCGGCGGTGCCGGCCGGCTTCGGCCACAGCAGCACGGGCTGGCCGTCGCGCAGCGCGGGCCGGTACGCGACGCCGTTCGCCTCGAAGTTGGCTGCCGCCTCCTTGATCGAGGGCACTTGAACGCTGATGGCGTAGTAGCGGTCGCCACGGCCTTCGAGGAAGCGGTTCAGCAGCGTGCCTTCACCGTCGGGCGAGACAAGGCCGAGGAAGCCGTCGCCGACGTCGAACTCCCAGTTCGAGAACCCCCACTCGTCGGTGTCGCGGCCACGCCCGCGTGGGAGCGCGAGGACGCGCTCGATGTCCTCGGCCCATGCATGGCGATCGCGAGCACAGAAGATGATGTGGTCGAGTCGTTGGACGAGGGGCAGTGCGTCGGTCATGTGCTCTCCAGTGACATTGGGATGGTCGGATTGTCGCGAGGGTTTCGGTCCGGTCAACGGGGGATCTTGGACCAGGGCCCGGTGTCGGCGCGTGGGTCGCGCGGCAACCCGAGGACGCGGTCGCCGATGATGCCTCGCTGGATCTCGGAAGTGCCGCCCCGGATGGTGTCCGAGCGAGCGGCGAGGAATGTCCATACCCACGAAAGGGGCGAGTATGGCGCGCCGTGGAGATCGATGAAGAAGTTCGCCGGGATGCGGCCGGACGGTGCCATCGAGTCGGCGCCGATGATGTCGAGGGCGAGCTCGGTGACTGCCACGTGGTGCTCGGACCACATGAGCTTGAAGATCGAGCCTTCCGGTCCCGTCTCCTTGCCGTTGACCAGTGCCGTCAGCGTGCGAAGGCCCACGTAGCGCATGAGCTCGACCCGGATGTGCGCCTTGGCGAGACGCTGGCGGATCACCGGGTCGATATTGCGGCCGAGCCGCTTCGCAGCTTCGAGAAGGCGGTCGAGCTCGGAGCGGTAGAGCATGGCGACCGTCGTGACGTTGACGCCTCGCTCGAACCCGAGGAGGTAGGAGGTGACGTTCCACCCGTCGTGCACCATGCCGACGACGTTCTCCTTCGGGGCGCGGGCGTCGGTGAAGAACACCTCGTTGAAGTCGTGGCTCCCATTGATGTTCGTGACTTCGCGCACCTCGATCCCGGGCTGGTCCATGGGGACGAGGAGGAACGTGATGCCCTTGTGCTTCGCCTCTTCGGTCGCAGTTCTCGCGAGCACGAAGATCCAGTTCGCCTTGTGGGCCTCGGACGTCCAGATCTTCTGTCCGTTGATCACCCATTCGTCGCCGTCGAGCTCGGCCTTGGTGCCGAGGCCGGCGAGGTCGGAGCCGCTGTTCGGCTCGGAGAAGCCCTGGCACCACCGATGCTCTCCGCTGAGGATCTTCGGCAGGAAGTACGCCTTCTGCGCCTCGGTGCCGAGGCCAAGGAGCGTGGAGCCGAGCAGACCGATCCCGATGTCGAGACCGACATCTACAAGGGTCGCACCGACGCGAGAGGTCTCCTCGTTCAGGATGACCCGCTCGAGAAACGACAGGTCCGACCCGCCGTACGCCTTTGGCCAGTTCACGGCGAAGAACCCGTTCTCGTGGAGCGTCTTCTTCCAGTTCTCGGAGAACGCCTCCCGCTCGGCCTCGTCGAGCGCGCCGATGCCCTTCCAGTCGGACGGCAGGTGTTCGTCCAGGAACGCTCGAACCTTGGTCCGGTAGGCTTCGGCCTCCGGCGAGTAGCGGATGTCCATCGGTGCACCTCTCGCGAACCAGCTTGTGAGTATCATCATAATGATCTATGAACTTGACGCCAATTGACGCCGCACGGTTCCGAGACGAGCTCCGTGAACGCTGGTACCGGGAGGGCTGGTACACGCCGCGCACCCTGATCGACGAGTTCGACCTGGGAGCTGCGACACGTCCGGACGCCGAGCTGGTGTTCGCCAGTGACACCCGCCCCGACCGGATGACGCTCACCGACCTCCAGCGCGAGAGCCGGGAGGCAGCCGCGGCATTCCAGGGGCTCGGCGTCGAGAAGGGCGACGTGATCGTGATCCAGGTGCCGCATTCGCGTGAGGGCATCGTCGCGCTCTACGCGGGACTGATCGTCGGTGCGGTCGTCGTCCCGGTGGTGCACATCTACGGTCCCTCGGAGCTGGCTTTCATCCTGCGTCAGTCCCGGGCGAAGATGCTGATCGTCCCCGACCGGTGGCGGAACATCGACTTCCTCACCCGGGTTGAGGCATTGCCCGAGCTCCCCGATCTGCGCCACGTCGTGGTCATCGGCGACGACGTCCCGGCCGATGCGGTCGCGTGGAGCGGCCTGCCGTCACGGGTGCGGGGACCGTTCCTCCCGCCGGAGATGCGCTCGGACGACGTCTGCATCATGGTCTACACATCGGGCACCACCGCCGATCCGAAGGGTGTCCAGCACACGCACAACTCGTTCCGGTGCGAGATGCAGAGCGCACCGCACAATGCCGGCGAAGAGGTCGAGCACTCCTTCCTCGCTACGTTCCCGGCCGGTCACATCGGCGGCCTCATCACCCAGACGAGGCTCTCGTTCGTCGGTTCCAAGATCGTGATCATGGACGCCTGGAACCCGGATACGGCTGCCCGCCTCATCGCCGAGCACGCCATCACGATCGCCGGCGGCACACCGTTTTTCCTCGACGGGTTGCTGACGGCGGCCGAGCGGAACGGGTCCGACGTCTCCAGCCTGCGGGAGTTCCGGGTGAGCGCGGCGAGCGTGCCCCCGAGCCTGGTCGAACGGGCCGTTGCCGCCGGCATCCTCACCTATCGTGCCTACGGTTCCTCCGAGCACCCGACGATCTCCAGCGGCAGCGCCACCGACCCGCCGGCGACCAGGATCGGGACCGACGGGCGTCTCGTCGACGGGGTCGAGATCCGCCTCGTGGATGACGACCTTCAGGACGTCGCGCCAGGGCACGACGGTGAGATCGTCTCGCGCGGTCCGGACCTCTTCGCCGGCTACCTCGACTCGCAGCTCGATGCAGATGCGTTCCTCGACGGCGGCTGGTTCCGGACCGGCGACGTCGGGCGTCTTGAGCAGGGGTTCCTCACCATCACGGACCGGAAGAAGGACATCATCATCCGGGGAGGGGAGAACATCTCGTCGAAGCAGGTGGAGGACATCCTCGCCCGCCACCCGGCCGTGTCCGATGCCGCAGCCGTTGCGGTTCCCGACCGCACCTATGGCGAGCGGGTGTGTGCGTTCGTGATCCTTCGCGATGGGGCCACGCTGGACCTCGCCGAGGTCGGCCGCCACTTCGTCTCGTCAGGGGTGGCGAAGCACAAGACGCCGGAGCACCTCGTGTTCATCGACGAGCTGCCTCGCACGCCGGCCGGCAAGGTGAAGAAGTTCGAGCTGCGCCAGACCTACGCGTCCCGGCTTGGCGAGACGCAGTGATCAATGCCAGTCGATGATCTCGTCGACGAGACCCGCGTGGTGCGACAGGATCTGATCGGTGAAGACGATCATGTGCTCGCGCATGAGCGTCTCTGCCTTCTTCGCGTTTCCGTCCAGCACCGCCTTCGCGATCGTGGCGTGGTCTCGGAGGCTCCGGAGGCGATCGCTGTCGGAGAAGCCCGCGTCGCGCAGCCGGAACAGGGCGATGTCGTGGAGCGCGTGGCAGAGCATCGTCAAGATTGGGTTGCCGCTCAGCCCCGTCACGGTCGAATGGAAGTCCGACGCGATGCGCAGGTACTCCGGGTCACTCCAGCTGCTTGGCGACGTCGGTGCGAGAAACGCGCGGAGCGGCTCGAGGGCCTCACGGTCCTGTCGCTGAGCCGCGAGCCCGACGAGCATCGGCTCGATCTGACGGCGGGCGTTGACGAGGTCGCGGTACTGCGCACCAAGCAGGTGGAAGAACAGCGTCTGTGTCTTCCCGAGGGTCGCGCTCTCCGGACCGCGCAGGATCGGCCCGCCGCCGGGGCCGGGTTTGATGACGATGAGGCCCTGGACCTCGAGGATGCGCAGCGCTTCGCGCAGCGACCCTCGGCTCACGCCGTAGTGCTCGAGCATCGCCGACTCGGGTGGCAGCGTCGAGCCGGGCGGCAGGCCTGCGCTGTTGCGGATGATCTCGCGGGCGACCGATTCCGACACCTTTTCGGATCGGCGGACGATCGGTGGACGCACCGGCGCAAGGGCCGTGACCGCCCGTGCCGGTGCGGCCTTGGGTGCTGCTGGCCGGGGGGGTGACGGCGACGCCGTGGCG
>JAYUDQ010000579.1:0-10565 GCA_043739745.1 Acidimicrobiia bacterium
ACGTTTCGGCCGTCTTGACGCCGCCGTGCTCAACGCCGGCATCCCGATGTCAGGCGATCTCATGACGATGCCGATGGAGCAACTGCAGCAGGTACTCGACGTGAACGTCGTTGCCGTTGTGCTCGGCATCCGCGCCGCAGTGCCCGCGCTGCGCACCAGCGGTGGCGGCTCCATCGTCGTGACCGCGTCGACATCGGGCATCGGCGGAGATCCCGGTATGTGGCCCTACAACACGTCGAAGGGCGCCGTCATCAATTTGGTCCGTGCCGCTGCGCTCGATCTCGGGGCCGACGCCATCCGCGTGAACGCGGTCTGTCCGGGCCCTACCGAAACCGGGATGACGGCCCGGATTGCAACACTGCCGGCCGTGTACGAGGACCTCCGCCGCCGGATCGCCCTACAGCGATGGGGGAAGGCGGCCGAGGTCGCGGCCGTGATCAGCTTCCTCGCCTCGGCCGACGCCAGCTTCGTGACCGGCGCGATCATCCCCGTCGATGGCGGAATCACGGCCAGCACAGGGCAATTCCTTCCCCGCGCCATCGCCTGAGAACTCCGCAACCTGAGAACTACGCACATCGACGAAAGAGGATGCTCCATGAGCGCCGACGCACATCCCGAGAACTACGAGGACGTCACCGTTTTCGGCCTCGACGCGGCCGACGAGGAGGCGCTCCTGCTGGCCCACAACGAGTGCACGTTCATCTGGTCCAACAAGGAGGGATGGCCGGTCGGCGTCATCATGTCCTACGTATGGCGCAACGGCAGCTTCTGGCTGACGGCCTCGAGCCAGCGGGCCCGGATCAGCGCGGTGCGCCGCGATCCGCGTGTGTCGGTCGTCGTGACGTCGACCGGGTCACCGATACCGCGCAACAAGGCCGTCACCTGGAAAGGTATGTGCACGTTGCATGACGACGAGGAGACGAAAGCGTGGTTCTACCCGGACCTCTCGGCCGCACTCCGTCCCGGCGACGAAAACGGGCAGACCTACTTCGCCAAGTTCCTTGATTCACCCCGGCGGGTGATCCTCGAGGTCAAGCCGACCCAGCGCATCGGATACGACGGCGCCAAGATGGGCAGAGCCTCGGCCGCCTGGATCGCGAAGCAGGAAGGCTGAGCCCGGCGACCGCAGGGGAACCCGGCACCGTTGCTCAGCGGGCGCTCGACGCGGCCGCCAGCACCGGTGCGAATCGCTCGGGGACGGTCATCCAGTCCTCAGGCGAGGTAACCCCGTCCCAGAAGTTGTGCTCGATGATGAGCTCGGTGAACCCGGCCGCGGCGGCTTGTACCGCTTCGTCCGACAGCCGTTCCACGACATCGTCGGCGGGCGTCGGTGCGAGCGGGAACTGCGCGAACGTGCGGTGGTAGACGTCAAGTGGGCCCATGCCGACCGGCCGCTCGGCGTTCATCGACGCGGTGATGGCGGCCACCTTGTCAACGGGCAGCCCGGCCGGGTTCCACCCGTCGAAGTGCAGCCGGGTGCGCTCGAGTCCGGCAGCCGACCACATGCCGGACAGCAGCGGCGGCTGCGGGTGCTGCTGCGGTTTCGGGCGCACGATCGACGGCGGGACGGTGAAGAACGGTCCTTCATAGGAGACCGGATCGTCCCCCCAGCACGCCTTCAGCGCACCGATGAAATCGTCTATTCGGGCCCCACGCGTGGCGATCGAGGTACCCGATGCCTCGTGCTCCTCGGCGTTCCAGCCGACTCCGAGGCCGACCAGAAGGCGTCCTTCGGAGAGCAGGTCGATGGTCGACAGGCGCTGTGCCAACGAGACCGGCCAGTGATTGCCGGCGACGAGGATCGACGTGCCGAGCCTGACCTTCGAGGTCCACACCGCGGCTGCGGTGAGGAGCTCGGTGGGAGCCAGCACGGACTTGTACTGGGGCGGCACCGGTGCCCCGACGCGGCCGGCATAGCCACGACTTGGATTCAGCGGCCAGAGGAAGTGGTCCTGGACCCAGAGGCTGCTGTAGCCGAGTTCCTCTGCGCGCATACAGAACCCGCGAACGGCATCCAGGGTGACATGCTCACCGAGTTGCGGCAGGCACAGCCCGACGCCGAGCGGTGGCGGGGGTGTTGTGGTCATGGCGTCTCCGCTGATGGTGTGAAGGGGACGCAGACATGCGCCGCCAGTGGGCTTGTCGAGTACGTTCGGGGTTCCGCCCGCCAACGCGGGTCAACCCTGCCGGCCAGCACGGAATCCGCACCTGCGGACCGGTACCCCGAGCATGAAATGAGATGCCGATGTCTGGAAAGTCACCGCAGAAGAAGGGTGCCATGAAGCAAGGCAAGACCCTCAAGGAGAAGCGCGCCGACAAGTCGGCCAAGCGCGACAACAAGAAGGGCTTGATGGACAAGTAGCCCCGCAGCGCGGCGGACACTTCACGAGCCACCACTCGACGCCCGCGCACGGGCCCATTCGTGTGCGGCGTCGGATGCTGCCCACACGATGGCGTTGGCCAGAACGTGCCGGTAGTTCGGGTCGGCGTAGGTCTGCGGCCCGTCGCCGAACTGCAGGTACGCAACCGGCGCGTTGCCTGCGTGCTTCACCCAGCCGACGAGGTCGCTGCCGGCCGGATGTGTCCATCCTTCGTTGGCGTTTCGTCGGCCGCGGATGGCGAGGTCGCTCGACCAGAATTGCGAGGGATCGTCGATTGCGAACGTCGTGCGCAGGAGCGGGACGACCTCGTCGGTCAGCACCGGGAACAGGTAGAGCTCGTCGGTGATCGTGAAGCCGTCGCCGAGCCCGGCACAGATCGGATGTGTTGGATCGACGACCTCGACACGATGCGTGACGTCGAAGCGGTAGCCCGAGTCGGGGTAGGCCACTCCGGCGAGCGTTGCCGGCTGGTAATGGAAGCGACCGCCGACGATGTGGGCGTATTCCTCCCACGCCGGCCACCCGCCGATGGCGTGATGCAGGAACACGAGGCCTTTGCCTTCGTCGAGCAGAGCCCGCAGACCGGCTTGCAGATCAGCACCGGGCATCGGCGTGTCCGTGGGTGGATCGGCTCGGGTGAAGCGGATGCCGGGCATGTCGTAGAACACGATCACATCGAACCCGGTGCAGTCACCAGGGTTCAGGAGTGCCGCCGCCGCAGGTTGCTCGGCGTGGGTCCACCGCCCCGGTGCAACGGCGTCGAACACCGCGAAGAACGGCGCGAGTTCGAACGGATGCCCACCGGTGACGACGAGCAGCCTCGGCCCGGACCCGCTCACGTCGTGCGGTGGCGGTCGAACACTGCGGTCAGGTTCCCTGCGAGGTGCTGAGCCGATGGTTCCCGAAGACCGGCCCGGCCACCCAGCCACACAGCTGCGGATCAGCCTCTTCGAGCTCGCCGGAAATCCAACGTCCCCCGGGGGTGAACACCCCGACGACTTCGCGACCCGCGTCCCGGTCCTGCTTCGTGACCCGGACGTTCCCGCTGCCGTCCTGCTCGTGCAACGCTCCCGTGAAGGGGTGGCGGATGCCTTTCACTGCTGTCCTCCCGCGGTAGCGGCACACGTACGGGCGCCTGCGTCGGGTTCGACCCATTCGGTCAGCTTGTCGTGCAGCCAGCGGACCTTGCCCTCCTGGTAGTTGGCCAGCGTCACGCCCGGCTTGAATGTCGATTCAAGCCCCAATTGCACCTTGCTCATGTTGAACAGGTCCTGATCGAAGACCTTGCCGAGCATGCCCAACTCGGTCGCCGCGGACCAGGTCTCGTGCTCTTCGAGCCAGTGCACAGGGGCGGGTGGGGGACGCTCTCCGCTGAACGGTGACAGGAACAGCACCTCCATGATGGAACTGCGGTGGTCGTCGCCGTTGGGGCGGAACCGGTAGACGATCCGGTTGAACGCTCCCCACGGATGGAAGTTGGGGAACAGCGTGTAGTCGAGGCTGTCCATCATCTCGGCGTCGGACATCTGATCGACCCGATCGCCCACGATCGGCCGCCAACGTGTGCGCCCGAGCTCGGCCGCCGCGGCCCGCATGGTCTGGCCTTCCTCGAGGCTGACGGGTGTCGGGTCGCCCTCCCGCACGTCCAACATGGCCCGCAGCATGTTCTCCTGTGACGGTTCGGAATCGAGCAGCGGGCTCGGTGTGCCGCCTGGGGTGATGACCCGGGAGAAGTTCTCCCATACATCAACCTGACTGTTCGTGTCGCCCAGGTACGGAAGGATCTGCGGATGGGTACCACTCACGTGATATGCCTCGCTGAATGCCTCCTGTGTCACCTTCCAATTGGCACGGATGATCTTGCACACCCGAGCCTCGATGTAGGCGCTTTCCAGATCCCAGATCGAGAATTGATCCGCCATCGAACCGATGAACTCTTCGAGCGGCTGTGCATTCTGATCGGGATTGACAAACACGAATCCAGCCCACGTTCCCACCCGTAGCTCGGGAAGGTGGAACTCTTCGGTATCGACGTGGGGAAAGTCCCATCGGGCTGGAACATGGGCCAATGCGCCATCGATCGTCCAGGCAAAAGCATGAAATGAACATCGGATCTCGCTGCAATGACCGCTGTAGTCCTTCAGCTGGCGTCCCCGGTGGAGGCAGGCGTTCGGGTAGGCCTTGATGGAGCCGTCGGTCGCCCGCATCACGATGAACGACATGCCGGCGATCTCGTAGAGGTGGTAGTCGCCCGGGCGGGGGATCTCCTCCTCGCGGCAGGCGAACTGCCAGACCCGCTTCCACAGTCGCTCCACTTCGAGCTCATGCCAGGCCCGAGAGGTGTAGCGGTCCTTCGAGATGTCGGCGCTTCCACCGTCCCTCGTCGACTCGAGCCGAAGCACGTCGGGCACCGGATGGGTGTCCGTGTCGAGGAGTTGCTGGTAGGAGATGCCGGGTGAGCGAGACAGGCCGGGCATCGTACGAGGCGTCGCCATGGTTTCCTCCGAGGTCACATGAGTGGTCATTGTGTGTCGCTCCGATAGGAGCCGCCAGCCGGGTGATCGGCCCAGCGGTCCATCGGTTGGCCACCACTTACGCAGTGGTCCATTGTCCGGTGGTATTCCGTGGGCTTGCACTCCTTGGCACCGAACAGGTTCTGTGTGTAGCCCATCGAATGACGGGTTGCAGCGAGCTCGCGGTAGACGAAGACGTCTTCGCCCACGACCTTTTGCAGTTCGTCCCACCGCGCCATCGTGGAGGCGTGGTACTTGGCGTAATCGGCCGGATCTTCGCCCTCGGCAGGAGCGTAGATGAGCTCCCAGCAGATGAAACGGGTGCGGTCCACGGAGAGCGGTACGGGATTGAAGACCTGGATCTGATCGGGATTGTTGTTGAAGACCGTGTTGGGGAACACGACGTAGTGACAGATCGTGTACCGATGATGGTCGCCCGACTCGTCCAGCTTGTCCCGGACGTCGGGCCGGGGCACGAACATCATCGAGTTCGGTCCGGTGAGGTGGAACGACGTGTCACGCGACGACTTCGTGAAGTCCGGGGAGGTGTGGTGCAGCTCGGTCGCGTGGTACACCTCGTTGAACCCGTCGACGACGCACTTGTAGTTCACGTCGAGGTCGAACACGAGCTTCTCGTGGAGGATCATCCCCTCCATGGCGAAGCGGCCGAGATCGTTCGTGATGTCGCTGCCGATCCAGTCCAGTAGCGGTGGCGCGGCAGCCGGTCCGGCAAGGTTGATCCACACCCAGCCGCCCCACTCGTCGGCCGCAACGGTAGGGGCCCGTAGGCCATCGAGCGATTCGGGCGAGAAGTCGTCACGCTCGGGCACGCCCACGAGGTCGCCCGTCGTGTCGTAGACCCAGCCGTGGTACGGACACGTGAATCGGCGGGTGCAGCCGTGGGTCTCGGCCCGGGTGAGGCGCACGCCGCGGTGCTGGCACACATTGTGGAACGCGGCCACGGTGCCGTCGGGCTGGCGGGAGACGACGACGGTGTCGCCATGTCCTTCGTACAGGACCCAGTCGTTCGTGTTCGGCAGCTCGCTGGAACGCGCCGCGATCATCCATGACCTCCGCAGGACCCGCTCAACTTCGAGTTCGTAGCGCAAAGGGTCGCGGTAGACATCTGCGCTCACCGTGGCCGTGCCAACGGCGGGGAGCGTGGTCACCCCAGCTCCGAAGCGAGCAGGAGCGTCTCCACGGGTCGGTCGGTACACCATGGTGCACATGGTAATTGATCGGTCGATTGATTCCACTTTCGATGGAGGAATTGTCGTACCGTCGCCACATGCGAGCCGCCGTGATTACCGGTCAACATCGGGTCGAGCTGATCGAGGTGCCCGAACCGGCACCGCTTCCGGGAGGCGTGGTGGTCGACATCGCGCTGTGCGGTGTGTGCGGAACTGATGTGCACGCGTACCAATCCGGGGCGCCGTACAACCCGGCGATCTGCGGGCATGAGTGGGTCGGCACGGTCTCTTCGGTCGCGTCCGATGTGCGGAGCCTGGCCGACGGCGATCGGGTCGTCGTTGCCGTCCCACCGCCGTGCGGGCGCTGTGCCGCCTGCCGGGCGGGGCAGGCCGCGCACTGCTCGGTCGTGTTCCTGTCGGCGACGGGCCGTGACGTTCGCGATCCCCGCCATGGCGGATTCGCACCCCGTCTGTCGGTCGCCGCCGACAGGGTCGTGCACGCACATCCGGCACTGAGTGATGCGCAGGCGGCACAGGTGGAGCCGGCCACCGTTGCGTTCCATGCCGTGCGCCGCAGCGGACTTCGCCTCGGTGACGTGGCCGTGGTGCAGGGTGCCGGCCCGATCGGGCTGACCACGATGCAGTGGGTGCGCGCGGCCGGCGCCGGCGCCGTGATCGTCATCGAGCCCAACCCGCAACGCCAGGCCATCGCCCGTTCGCTCGGTGCCTCCGTGGCCGTGGCGCCAGGCGAAGAGGCTGACGCCGCAGTGAAGGACCACACGGGCGGGCTCGGTGCCGACATCGTCTACGAATGCGTGGGTAGGGCGTTCGCCATCCAGTCCGCGGTGAACCTTGCCCGGCGCGGCGGGTCGATGTGCCTCATCGGCCTGTCCGACACCGATGCGTCGATCGTGCCCGCCGTATGGCTGGTGAAGGAGATCGCGGTGACTGCGGCCCTGGCTTACGTGCATGAGGAGTTCGCCATGGTGATGGGCATGATCGTGGACGGGCGCATGCAGCTCGATCCGCTGCACTCCTCGACGGTGGGGCTTTCCGGGCTCGGCGATGCGCTGGCCGACCTGGCCGGTGGCTCCTCGGCGCAGACGAAGGTGCTCGTCGACCCGCGGCTGTAGGGAGGCGATGCGAGCGCTACGACGTCGCCGTGCGTCGACCCGCCTCGCCGAGCATGGCCGGCGCGGACTGGTGGAACCGCCCCGACCCGCCGTTGGTCGTCTGACCCGCATCGACCACCAGGCAGTGCCCGCTGGTGTAGCGGGACTCGTCGCAGGCCAGATAGAGCACGGCGTTGGCGATGTCGATCGGCATGCCGGCGATGCCGAGTGGCGAGTTCGCAGCGATCGCCTTCGTGGCCTTCTCGAAAGCCAGGTGGTCGCCGGTGATGACTGCCGCGGTCATGGCCGTCACGGTGCTGCCGGGCGCAACGGAGTTGACCCGGATGCCGTGCTGACCGAGCTCGGATGCCACCGACTTCGTGAGGCCGATGATCGCGTGCTTGCATGCGCTGTAACAGTGCGGGCCGAGCCCTCCGATGATGCCGGCCGTACTGGCGGTGGAGATGATCGCACCCGAACCCTGCGGGATCATGACCCGGGCTGCATGTTTCATTCCGTAGAAGGCACCGTTGAGCAGAACCGCGACAGTCTGGCTCCAGGCATCGCCGGTGGTGTCGGCGATGGGACCGATGGCACCCACGATGCCGGCGTTGTTGAACATCACATCAAGCGCGCCGAACTCCGAGACAGCCAGATCGATCGCCGCCGCGACGTCGGCCTCCACCGTCACGTTGGTGGTGATGAAACGGGTCGCAGCACCGAGCTCGGCGCACAACGCCTCGCCTGCTGGTGCTTGGAGGTCCGCGATCACGACGTTCGCGCCCTCTTCCAGGAAGCGCCGCACCGTCGCCTCGCCGATGCCGTTGGCGCCGCCGGTGACGACTGCGACCTTCCCCTGTAGCCGACCACTCATGGCAATTCCTTTGCTCGTGAAATGTCTGATTGTTGGTTTGTATCGATGAGAAACTCTGCAGATGCGCCGATTGCGGCGTGTGTGTGATGATGCGCCGATGTCCAGCCGACGCAACCCTCGCGACTTCGACACCACCGATCTAGTGCTCAGCTACTTCAGCCTTGACCGGCTGCATCCGATCGAGGATCGCATCGCCGCGGCGGCGGCCGCGGGCTTCTCGGGCATCGGGTTGTACACCGGCGAGTACCAGCGGCTGCAATCCCTCGGGCTCGCCGACGCGTGGCTCGACGACATCCTGGCCGCACATGACATGTGCGTGGCCGAGATCGAGGTGGTGCGCGGATGGGCGCAGCATGGTGCCGCGTACGACTCGTGTCTGGCGATGGAGACTACGGCATGGGAGATGGCGGACCGCTGGGGCTGTCGCTACCTGCAGGCCATCGGCCCCTATGACGGCACGCTCACGGATGCCGGCAACGCGTACGGAGCGCTGTGCGACCGCGCCGCCGAGCACGGCCTGGTGCTCGGACT
Organism: Acidimicrobiia bacterium; assembly: GCA_043739745.1. GTDB lineage: Bacteria > Actinomycetota > Acidimicrobiia > Acidimicrobiales > JANYDT01 > JAYUDQ01. The sequence continues at coordinate 8,602 of JAYUDQ010000579.1, forward strand.
CGAGTTCCTGCCGTTCACCAATCTGGTGACCGCAGCCGACGCCTTGCGCGTCGTCGAGCAGGCCGATCGCCCGAATGGCGGCGTCTGCGTCGACATCTGGCACCATGCCCGCGGGGCAGACGACCTGTCGATGATCAAGGCCATTGGTGCCGATCGCATCACCGGGATTCAGATGAATGATGGTACGCGCATTCCGCAAAATCCGGACTATCTCCAGGACTGCCTTCGGAACCGCGTGCCTCCGGGTGAGGGCGAGTTCGGCGCGTCGGACTTCGTCGGCACGCTCATCGACCTGGGTGTGCGGGTGCCGTGGGCCCTTGAGGTCTGCAACGACGATGTGTGGGGGCAGCCCGCAGCCGCGCACGTGCAGCGATGTGCCGACGGCATGCGTGCGGTGCTGGCTCACGCGAGATCGGCCAGGCCCGGGACGGCTGCGTAGGCCGGGTCGGTGGGGTCGCGCCGGCCTTCCGTGAAACGGCCGGCGGCGAAGGCCTGCGTCACTCGCTCGAGCGCGTCCCATTCATGGATGCAGAGGCGATGCGCGATGCGCCACTCGCCGCCACGGAGTTCGAAGCGGTCCACGTAACGCCCACCGAAGCGCTCGTGGTACGGACCATCGGCGTCACGGCACCGGTGCACAGCATGCACGTAGGTCTCCACGTGCGCGCCAACGGGTACGGTGTCCCGGAACGTCAGGTCGATGATCGAATCGCCGAGCATGTGCCAGGTCGCCTCTGCGTGCTTGCGCAGCGCCTCGGTCGCGTAGCGGGCGAAGTCCACGCCCAGGCCCTTGAAGGCACCATGGTCGTCTGTCGCGTCAGGGTGGTAGCAGGAGGCGACGATGTCTGCGTCGCAGCGGTCGATGCCGCGGCAATACGAGAGCAGCACACGCCGTATCGCGCGCTCGGCGGACAGGACGTAATCGGACAGAATGTCATCGGACATCGGCACTCCAGTGGCCTCGGCGCAGAAGAATTGACCAAGTGATTAGTTCTTCCTAGCATCGCTTTCGTCCATCGTGCCGGAGGTCCTGCGTTGCCAACCCAAGTTCCCGTCGTCGAAGGCGTGTGGTCCGTGCGCGACGACGGGCCTCATCTGCTCGGTAGCACGTGTCTGGACTGCGGAACCTATGCGTTTCCCCCGCAGAGCAGCTGCCAACGCTGTGCCGGCACCAATACTGAACCGACCGAGCTCGGCAACCGGGGGACACTATGGACCTTCACGGTCCAGGGCTTTCCCCCGAAGTCGCCGCCCTATCGCGGCAACACCGACCCGGCCACGTTCCGGCCCTTCGGTGTCGGCTATGTCGAGATACCCGGTCAGGTGAAGGTCGAGGCCCGCCTCACCGAGTCTGATCCGGCCAAGCTTCGCATCGGCATGGAGCTCGAGATGATCCTCGAGAAGATCGCCACCGATGGCGACGGCAACGACGTCGTCACCTACGCCTTCCGTCCCGTTGAATCCACTGCCAGCACGACCGCCTGAGGAGCCGAACATGAGTGACACAGATATCGCCATCGTTGGCATCGGGATGCACGAGTTCGGCCGCACCGACGGTGTGTCCGGCATGGACCAGGGCGTCATCGCCGTGCGCCGCGCCCTGGCCGACTCCGGCACGAAGTGGGAGGACATGCAGTTCGCGTTCGGCGGCAGCCACTCCGCAGGCGCGGCCGACACGATGGTGAGCCGGCTCGGTCTCACCGGCTTGCAGTTCATAAACGTCGCGAACGGCTGTGCGACCGGTGGGTCGGCGCTGTTCAGTGCATACAGCGCCATCCGCTCCGGCATGTCCGACATCGGCATGGCCCTGGGGTTCGACAAGCACGAGCGCGGTGCGTTCCGCATCGAGTCGAAGGGTTCGAGCGACTGGTACGGCGGTTCGGGCCTCGCACTGACCACGCAGTTCTTCGGCATGAAGATCAACCGGTACATGCACCAGTACGGCATCACGCAGCCGACGCTCG
>JAYUDQ010000580.1:0-4228 GCA_043739745.1 Acidimicrobiia bacterium
GCCAGCAGATGCGCACGCTCGAGGCCTACAACACGTTCGACATCTTCACCAACGACCCGAGCGAACAGTTGGCGGCCGAACTCGCCGACCTCGCGCCAATGCCCGATGCCCGCGTGTTCCTCACCAGCGGCGGGTCCGAGTCGGTCGATACGGCCATGAAGCTGGCCCGCATCGCCCAGATGCAGGCGGGCCATCCCGAGCGCACCGTCATCATCAGCCGTGTGCAGAGCTACCACGGCGTCACCTACGGAGGCCTCGCCGCCACCGGGCTCCCGCTCAACCAGGCCGGCTTCGGCACCATGCTCGGCGACGTCGTCCAAGTGCCGCAGCACGACCTCGATGCGATGGGCGCGGCCTGCGCACAGCATGCCGGCAAGGTCGCAGCAATCATCAGCGAGCCCGTGCAGGGCGCGGGTGGCGTGCATCCGCCGAAGCCTGGCTACCTGGAAGGGCTGCGCGCGCTGGCCGACCAGCACGGTGCCTACCTGATCTTCGACGAGGTCATCTGCGGTTTTGGCCGCCTCGGAACCTGGTGGGGTGCGCAGTTCTACGACGTCACGCCCGACCTCGTCACCTTCGCCAAAGGGGTCACCTCGGGCTACCTGCCGCTCGGCGGGGTGCTCGTCGGCCCGGCCGTGCGGGCGCCGCTCGAAGCCGACACCACGTTCATGCTGCGCCACGGTTACACCTACTCGGGCCATCCGAGCGCGTGCGCTGCGGGCATCGCCAACCTGAACGTGATGAAACACGACGGCCTTGTCGAACGGGCCAAACACGTCGGCGCGCGCCTGTCGGCCGGGCTCGATGCGCTGGCCAAGAAGGGCAAGGTCGCCGAAGTTCGCGGTGAGGGGGCGGTCTGGGCCGTGGCCCTCCCGGAAGGCATGAACCCCGCCGCTGTGCGGGGCACCATGCTGCAGCACGGGGCGATCGGGAGGCCCATCCCGCCGTCCACCATCGCCTTCTGTCCACCCCTCGTCATCGAGGATGCAGACATCGATCTGCTGGTGGACGCTCTCGAGAAGGGCATTGATGCGCATGCTTAGATTCAGCCCGAATACTCCGTACACATATCAATGGTCGGCTGGCCATGAAGGTGTCGCGAGCGACGTGGAGATCCGCATGTGGGCGGCCTGGCTCGAGGGTCTCTCCTGTCCGTCAACCAAGAAGGATTTATGCGTGTCTTGCTCATAGGAAGCGGCGGAGTCGGCGGAGCAATCGCCGCGATTACCGCCCGAAGAACCTTCGTAGAACTTCTCGTCGTCGCCGATGTCGACCCGCTCCGTGCTGAGGGGGTCGCGGCCGGGGCCGCCGAGGGAGGCTTGCACTGCATCGCCGAGCATCTCGACGCCTCGGATGCCGCAGCCATTGAGGCTCTTGCCCGCCGGCACCGCATCGACGCCATCGTCAATGCCTGCGATCCCCGCTTCAACCCGCCGATCTTCGAGGCTGCATTCCGAGCGGGCTGCACCTATCTCGACATGGCCATGAACCTGTCGGAGCCGCACCCGCTGCGACCGTACGAGCTCACCGGGAAGCTGCTTGGGGCCGATCAGCTCGCAGTGGCCGACGCCTGGAGGGCCAGGGATCAGCTCGCCCTCGTCGGCATGGGTGTCGAGCCCGGCCTGTCCGACGTGTTCGCCCGCCACGCCGCCGATCACCTGTTCCGCAGTATCGAGGAGATCGGTGTCCGCGACGGCGGCAACCTCGTCATCGACGGATACGCGTTCGCCCCGACGTTCTCGATCTGGACGACCATCGAGGAGTGCCTCAACCCGCCGATCATCTACGAGCGCGAGCGCGGCTTCTTCACGACTGCACCGTTCAGCGAGCCGGAGGTGTTCGACTTCCCCGACGGCATCGGGCCGATCGAATGCGTCAACGTCGAGCACGAGGAGGTGCTGCTGATCCCTCGGCACGTCGACGTCGGTCGGGTCACGTTCAAGTACGGGCTCGGCCAGGAGTTCATCGACGTCCTCAAGGCGATCCACCTGATCGGCCTCGACACGACGCGCAAGATCCGCGTCGGCGATCAGCTCGTGTCACCCCGTGATGTCGTGGCAGCCGCACTGCCAGATCCTGCGAAGCTCGGTGATCGCATGCAAGGCAAGACCTGCGCTGGCACCTGGGTCAAGGGCATCGGTCTGCACGGCGAGGCGAAGGAGCTATACCTCTACCACGTCGTCGACAACGCCGACTCGATGCGCGACTACGGCTGCCAGGCCGTCGTATGGCAGACCGCGATCAACCCGGTCATCGCGCTCGAGCTGCTGGCCCGCGGCGTGTGGAGGGGCAGTGGTGTGCTCGGACCGGAAGCGTTCGACTCCGTGCCGTTCCTCGAACTTCTGTCCGACTACGGAGCGCCGCATCGGGTGCGGGACATGTCTGTCGCGTCAACGCAACTCGCTGCGGCCGCAGCCGCGTAACGCTCAGCTCAGCCCTGCTCGCGCAGGTAGCGCTCGAGTTCGGCCGCCAGGGCGTCGCCCGTGGGCAGGTTGCCGTCGGAGTCGCGGAAGGCGTCGCGGGGATCGGCGCCATCATCGTCGTTGTCGTCATCGAGCGATTCGCCGGAGTCGTGGCTGACCTCCAGGCGCTGCACGTAGGCCGCCATGTCCTCGTCGGCCTCCACGACCTCGGTGACCTGGCGCTCGTACTGCGCCGTCGAGATCTGCAGATCGAGCGTCTCCACCTGGACGTCGAGCAGAACCCCGGCCCGCTCGATCAATGCCAGCGCGGCTTTCGGGCTCGGTGTGCCGGGTAGGTAGTGGGGCACGGTCGCCCACAGCGAGCAGGAACGGATGCCTGCGACTGCGAGCGCGTCGTGGAGGATTCCGACGATGCCGGTCGGCCCTTCATAGCGCGAGCGTTCCAGGCCGAGACGGTCGATCATCTCCTGGTCGGTGCCGGTGCCGGTGATACGCACGGGACGACTGTGCGGCACGTCCGCGAGCAGGGCGCCGAGGGTCACGACCATCTCGGCCCCACACGCCTGCGCAACGGCGATGATGTGGGTGCAGAACGCCCGCCACCGCAGCTGCGGTTCGTTGCCGGCGAGGAGGATCACGTCACGGCCGGTTGCACCCATCCGGGCGGATGAGAACTCGTTCGTCGGCCAGACGATCTGGCGGATGCCGCCCTCGACCAGGCGGACCTCTGGCCGAGTGGCCGAGAAATCGAAGAACTCTTCCGGATCGATCGAGGCAAAGGGTTGGGCCGTCCACTCCTCGGCCAGGTGGGCGACGGCGACGGTGGCCGCCTCGCCCGCATCGTTCCATCCCTCGAACGCCGCGACCATCACCGGTCGGCGCAACGTCGGCCGACGGACCCAGCGCAGCTCGTCCGGCACCATGCCAGGAACGCTAGTGCGTTCGATCGCGGATGCAGCCCCCCCGAATTCGCGCCGGCGCGGCGCTCGACTTCTTGCCCTACTTCTTGCCCTACTGCTTGCCCTGGTTGGCGACGGCCTCGATGGCTGCCGCGGCCGCCGCGGGGTCGAGGTAGCGGGATGAGACGGGCTTGAGATCGCGGTCGAGCTCGTAGCGCAGCGGGACGCCGGTCGGAATGTTGAGCGTGACGACCTGCTCGGGCGTCAACCCGTCGAGGTGCATGACCAACGCCCGGAGCGAGTTGCCGTGCGCCGCCACCAACACGGTCTTTCCGCCCCGAAGGTCGGCCACCACCGTGTCCTGCCAGTAGGGGAGCATCCGGACCCGCACGTCGGACAGCGCCTCGGTCGCGGGTAGCACGTCAGGCGGGAGGTCGGCGTAGCGCGGGTCGTTGCGAGGGTGGTGCGGGCTGTCGAGCGCGACGGGCGGTGGCGGGGTGTCGTAGCTGCGCCTCCACACCAGGAACTGCTCAGCGCCGAATTCGGCCAGCGTCTCGGCCTTGTTCCTGCCTTGGAGGTCGCCATAGTGACGTTCGTTCAGCCGCCACGAGCGGTGCACCGGGATCCACGAACGGTCGCAGTGCTCCAGTGCGATCTGCGCGGTGCGGATCGCGCGCTTCTGCAACGACGTGTGGACGACGTCGGGCAACTCGCCCGATTCGGCGATCAGCTCCCCGGCCCGCTTGGCTTCGACCTCGCCGTGGGGTGCAAGGTCGACGTCGTACCAGCCGGTGAAGCGGTTCTCCTGGTTCCACAGGCTCTCGCCATGACGTAACAGCACGAGGATGCTCATGCATCAGCAGCGTAGGAGGCGACAGCGGGCGGGCCGCACTCAAAGCGCCGGAA